>DATGXP010000548.1:0-1910 GCA_035298845.1 Chitinophagales bacterium | reverse complement strand
ATTACAGTAGTAGGCGCCGGTGCAGTAGGCGCAACCGTAGCCGACAACATTGTACGCAAGGAACTTTGCCATGAACTGGTTTTGGTAGATATTAAGGAAGGCATCGCCGAAGGTAAGGCCATGGATATGAGCCAGACAGCTACCCTGCTTGGTTTCGATACCCGTATTACTGGCTCTACCAATGATTATGCAAAAACAGCAGGTACAGATGTAGCTGTAATTACTTCAGGTATACCACGCAAACCGGGTATGACCCGCGAAGAACTGATTGGTACCAATGCCTCTATAGTAAAGGGTGTAACCGAGAACATTCTTAAACATTCTCCAAACGCAATCATAGTGGTTATCAGCAACCCTATGGATACCATGACTTACCTGGCGCTTAAATCAAGCGGCCTGCCTAAAAACCGTATCATCGGTATGGGTGGTATATTGGATAGCAGCCGCTTTAAGTACTACTTAACCCAGCAATTAGGCTGCAGCGCCAGCGACCTGCACGCGGTAGTAATTGGTGGCCACGGCGATACTACCATGATACCACTTACCCGCTTAGCTACGCTGAACGGCAACCCGGTATCAAACACACTGGATGCTGAAACACTAAAGAAAGTAGCTGCCGACACTATGGTGGGTGGTGCTACCCTTACTAAACTTATTGGCACATCGGCCTGGTATGCACCGGGTGCAGCCGGTTGCGCATTGGTAGAAGCCATTGTGCGCGATGAGAAGAAAGTATTTACCTGCTGCGTATCGCTGGAAGGCGAATACGGCCAAAGCGATATCTGTCTGGGCGTACCGGTAGTAATTGGCAAAAACGGCTGGGAAAAGATAATAGACTACAAGCTAAATGCTGAAGAGCAGGAAGCCTTCAACAAAAGTGCCGAAGCGGTACGCAGCATGAACAGCGTGCTTAGCACATTGACTTTGTAAACAATATGTTTTAAAACAGTTAAAGTCCCTCACAACCGTGGGGGACTTTTTTATTTTCGGCACGCAATGGCTTTATTTCCTGCGCTCAAAACCACTGGAATGAAAAATAAGAAAAAAGCACCCGTTAGAATTATACTTGAAGCATTAGATGCTACCGGTTACCACCTGTTTATAAACGCCCTGGTAAATGGCAAGCGCTGTCGCTTTTTGATAGATACCGGTGCATCGCACAGCGTAATAGATAAGGCGTACTTTGAAAAGCACTTTGACAAGAAAAACCTAAAAACAGTAAAGCAGGCCACCACCGGCTTGCATAGCTCAACTACCGAATCATACTTTGGCAAAATAAAGGAACTGAAGATGGGTAGTATACTGGCCAAGAACTATATGGCTGCGGCAGTTGACCTGGCCCATGTAAACCAAACATACAAGCAGTTGAAAAAACCTTCCATACAAGGCATTCTGGGTTCAGACCTACTACTTAAGTTTAAAGCCAAAATCAACTACGAAACCTTAAAAGTGGAATTCTAAAGTCTTACTTATACCGGGGATGAAACTGCATAATTGTGCTGCGCAGGTAGTCACGGTCAAGGTGGGTATATATTTCGGTAGTGGTAATAGATGCATGGCCCAGCATTTCCTGCACAGCGCGCAAATCGGCTCCACCCTCTATAAGGTGCGTAGCAAACGAATGACGGAAGGTGTGCGGCGATATGGTTTTCTGTAAACCGATTTTGGCAGCACACTCCTTAATCACCAGGAAAACATACATCCGTTGAATTCCTTTACCGCGCCGGTTCAAAAACAAGAAGTCCTCCTCTCCTTTCTGTACCGGTACGTGTACGCGTACCTGGTCTTTATACATCTTAATATACTTAACTGCCTGGGAGCCGATGGGCACCAGCCGCTCTTTATCGCCTTTGCCTATCACCTTTATAAAATCTACATCTAAAAAAAGGTTCGATATTTTGAGTGTTGTC
>DATGXP010000547.1:0-1801 GCA_035298845.1 Chitinophagales bacterium | reverse complement strand
CGATTCGCAATATGACCCATCTACCGGCACAGTAGACCCAAATGGTGCCCGCGAAAATTTTGGAAGAACAAGAATAATGTTTGGCGATGCAGGCCTCGGTTTAATTTTTAGTGCTATGACACGTAGCGAGAGTAACTACTACTTCGGTTTCGCTTTAAATCACGTTAACCAGCCACGTATCTCATTTTATCCAAGCGGTCAAGACCGTGAAACCACCGGCAATGAGCGCCTGAACATGAAGGTAACTTTACATGGCGGTGCATCTATACCGGTAGGTAAAAGATTATCTATTATGCCTAACTTCCTCGTGCTGGTACAAAAAACAGCTTACGAGTTTAATGTAGGGTGTAACTTTAAAACTGCCCTTGGTAATGATGCAAAACGCAGCACTACAGCCTTCCATTTAGGGGCTCAATACCGCGGCTTGCTGGATGCCTTTATCGTTCATGCCAAGTTTGACATTAAAGGATTCAGCGCTGGCTTGAGCTACGATATAAACGTATCTAAGTTGTTGCCGGCATCTAAATCAGTTGGCGCTCCTGAAATATCGCTGATGTATCAAGGGTGTGCACGCAAGAAACCACGTCCTGGCCACTGCCCGGTGATGTTTTAAAAAAAATATCAACTAAATTATTGAAAGCCGCATTGCTTAGCAAGCGGCTTTTTCATTAGCCATTTACCCCATAGATATCGTATTTTGCGCCCATGAACATTTTCTATTGCCCTGATGCTGTATTGAATGAATACTGCGAGCTGGATGAAACAGAAAGCAGGCATGTGGCTAATGTATTGCGCAAGCGCGAAGGAGAGGAGTTGTTTGTGTTTGATGGCATAGGTAATTTGTACGATACCCGGATACAAGCCATTGGCAAAAAAAGTGTGACCCTGCACGTGGTGCGCTTAATGGAGAAGGAAGAAACTGCCGGCCCTAAATTGCATATAGCCATTGCCCCTCCTAAAAATATTGAACGGTTGGAGTGGTTTGCCGAAAAAGTGACGGAGATAGGCATTGCCGAAATTACACCCATACTTTGCAAACACTCAGAGCGTAAAGACCTGCGCACCGAACGGATAGAAAAAATATTGATGGGTGCCTGTAAGCAAAGTCTGAAACTTACTTTGCCTAAACTAAACCCAATGGTTAAGTTATCCGATTTTGTAAATGCCCGCAAAGATGGTGAACGTAGGTACATGGCCTATTGCGATGAAAAAGCCGTTCATCTTAAAGATGCTTACCATGGCGGTTTCGATGCCGTTATCCTCATTGGGCCCGAAGGCGATTTTACCAAAGAGGAAGTGCAACTGGCAGAGAAGAATGAGTTTGAAACAGTGTCGTTAGGTAAAAGCCGCCTACGGCTGGAAACTGCCGGCATTTTTGCGGCCACCGTTTTTAACCTCGCTAACGGGTAATTTTTTCTTGTCATCCTGAACCAAGGCTCTGCGAGGTGAAGGATCTTGTATTTTGGCTGCTGCGCCTCTTCCTAACATTAATTTTCATTTCCCTTTCCCGCACTTTGTTACTTTTATTCCGATGAAAAGAATTGCCTTTCTATCTTTTGTTTTTTTGATGGTCACAGCTTTTGCACCGGCTGATAAACCCTTGAAAATTGCCTTGCTAAAATATAACGGCGGCGGCGATTGGTACGCCAACCCTACGTCTTTGCCTAACCTGGCTAAGTACTGCAACCAGAATATGGGTATGAATATCGAACTGGATGTTCCTACAGTAGAAGTGGGCAGTGCAGAGTTGTTTAATTATCCCTTTGTACACATGACGGGCCACGGCAATGTGGTAATGAAC
>DATGXP010000546.1:0-12071 GCA_035298845.1 Chitinophagales bacterium | reverse complement strand
GCCTTGCAGGCCCTGTATTCCTTGTGCGCCTTGCGGGCCTGGTATCCCTTGTTGTCCCGCTGCACCTTGCGCACCTTCGCTACCAGTAGGCCCATTGGCACCGGTTGGGCCTGTAGCTCCCGCTGGTCCATTATTACCGGTAGGTCCTGTATTACCCTGCACACCCTGCGCACCTTCATTGCCGGTAGGGCCATCGGCACCCGTTGGTCCTGTGGCGCCAACGTTACCGGTATTGCCTACTGGCCCTGTTGGCCCCTGTTCGCCGGTAGGCCCTGCGGCTGTATTGCCCGCATATAACGCATACGGTACACTTAGTAATTGCGATGTACCCATGTTTACATAGGTGCCGCTATTATTAATGTCAACTTCTACTTGTAGAAATTTAGGTCCACTTGCCCAGCTAACAGTAGATAGGTCGCCTATGCTGCCTATTTTAGCAGTTACCAAACCAAACTGGTTGGCAGTAGTGTTTACTATCTCGGTAAACACCAGGGGACCGGTATCGGTTTGGTCGTGTATGGTAAATTTTAATGATACCGGAGTGTTGCCTGCAACAGGGTCTCCGGCACTGGTTCTTACCACCGCCTGATAGTTAAACTGCTGAGGTGCCTGGGCTAATAGTAGTTGGGCTATGGCCATGATAAGGGCAATGAGTACTCTTCGTTTCATAACGGTACTTTGTTAGGGGTTATCAAATATTGACTCAACAGTTAAACTGTTTACTGTGCTAATTCAATAACAAATGTATAGGCCAGGTAGGCTAATCCACTTTACAAAAGTTAATTAGTGTTTTTGCCGGAGAATAATTTATGCAGTAGTTCTGCGCCTTAAGTAGAATGTAGCATAGGGGGCTGAGCTTAGAACGCTTTATTACCAGCAGACAGCGTTTTCGCCTCAATAAAAACAATACCACACAGCACTACCAGCTCAAGTATAAAGTAAGTAAAACCCAGAGCAGTTAATACCGTGTGAAAATATACCATAAGAGATAAGGTAAGAAGAGAGTATATAACGTTAGAGGCTATAGTAATTGTAAGAAAGGTGCGCCATTTGTTTGTAATAAAATGATAACAGCACAGCGAGTAAATGGCAAGGGTAAAAGCTATGGCACATAGCAGGAATAGGATGGGTTGCGGCATACCAAAAAATGTATGGAATTTTGCCAGCACAAACAACTGCACGGTTGACAGAAAGGCACCGGCACTATCTAACAAGAACACAGCGCGCGGGTTGGCCGTAAGCGCTGTAATAAGGGAGGAAATTTTATTGGTCATAAAAGTTATTTGCTGTTTTCTCTCCAGTCTTTTAAAATATAAATACCCCACAATAACTCAATGGCCTGCAGGGTGCCATAACCGGCTTCGAGCCTCCAGCCAAAATAATCGCCACCCATTTGCACGTTAATGTATACCAGTGCAAACAAAACAATAGGTATGATACCCGCGGCCCTTAACCAAAGGGGATAAAGGCTGCACCAGAATATACAAACCAGCGCAGGTATCATAGGCATTGCCATGGTCATGCCGCGGTCTACATTTATGGCCGTACGACTTAGCGCCGCCAGCGATATACCGTGAGTGATACCCAATAATATATAAGCCGATGCTGCTACATGCTGGCCGCGTAAACCGGTATACCTACCTGCCATTACCGAGGCCAGAATGGCAAAAGCATTACCTACCTGGAAGAAAAGGGTTTGAGAGGTAGAAAAGTGATCGCACAAATAGCCAAGTAAGCTAAATAACAGGTTCAAAACATACGCCGATAGCGTAATGTAAACCAGGCTTTTGGTTTCAAGGTCGGCTTTATTCATACCAAAGGTGTTAAATATTTCTTTCCGTATGCGCATACCGCAGGCACAGCGGCTGCAGATGTTTATGCCGATAATAATAATGAATTGTTGTATAAATAAAGCGCACTACAGTTTTATGGCCTTTATAAAACAAATTGATTGGTGTAAGTGTTTAGTATTTACAGGCACGACTATATTTCTTTCATTACAATCTATTTGTAACCTGTTCGTCAGTACTATGTTACATACGCTTAAACAAAATAACAATGAGTAAAATAGCACTTACCTATAAAATAGGAAATGATAAAACTGTAAACAGGCTTGGGTACGGGGCTATGCAGTTAACCGGTACCGGTGTATTTGGCGAAGTGGCCGACCGGCAGAATGCCATACAGGTATTGCAGGCAGCTGCACATGCAGGGGTTACTTTTATTGATACTGCCGAGGCTTATGGCCCGCAGTTGAATGAAACATTAATTGCAGATGCTTTGGCACCGTATAAGGCCGATATGGTAATTGCTACCAAAGGTGGATTTGAACGGCCCGGCCCGGCCAACTGGGTTATTAATGGGAGACCGGATTTTATCAGCAGCTGTATAGAGGGCAGTTTAAAGCGCCTGAAGGTAGATGCTATAGACCTGTGGCAGCTACACCGTATAGACCCTAAGGTTCCGTTGCAGGAAACGCTGGCACCGGTAGCCGATGCTGTAAAAGCAGGCAAAATAAAGCATGTGGGCTTGTCGGAAGTTACCATCCGGCAATTAGAACAGGCGCAAAACATTGTGCCAGTAGCCTCGGTGCAAAACCTGTACAACCTAACCACCCGTAAATGGGATGCGGTAGTAGATTATACAGCGGAGCATGGCATTGCTTTTATCCCCTGGTACCCACTAGCCGCCGGGCCGCACAAACTGGCTGATAAAATTGGGCAGATTGTCGAAGCGCACAATGCCACCGTAGCCCAAATTGCATTGGCCTGGTTGCTCAGGCGCTCTCCTAATATTTTATTAATACCTGGTACTAAATCGTTAGTCCATTTGCAACAAAACATGGCAGCGGCCAACATTGAATTGACAGATGAAGAGTTTGATGCCTTGAGTAATTAAGCGCATTATTACCAAGTAACTAAAACTTAAAAGACAAAACATGAACATTACCCTGGCACAAGCCGAAACAGTAATAGCTGCCGCAAAAACAAAGGCAGCTGCCTTAGATACTAAAATGGATATAGCCGTAGTAGATGCCGGGGCCAACCTGGTAGCCTTTGCGCGCATGGATGGTGCCTGGATAGGGTCTATTGATATTTCGCACAAGAAGGCAAAAACCTCGGCCTGGTTTACTATGGATACAGCAGCGCTTACCCCACTGGTAAAACCCGAAGGCTCTTTGTTTAATATAGAGCATAGCAACGGTGGGTTAATTACTTTTCCCGGTGGTGTGGTTATTAAAAATGCAGCCGGCGACATCATTGGTGCAATCGGCGTATCCGGCAGCAGCGTAGAAAATGACCATGCAGTAGCATCGGCAGGTGCAGCCGCTATTTAATACCTATTACCACTTAGGTATATTAAAAAATCCGCTCTTCAGAAAGATGCGGATTTTTTTTGGGGTGCAATTAACCGTTAAAAAAATGGCACCACACTTGGCTTAATTCGTCCTCCGCCAAAACACCACCGCTACATTATCGGGGCGGGTTTCGGGGCCGGCACCGCTGGTCATATTGCCTACACTAAGCGTGTGCGTGTGTGTATGGTCGGCAATGGTATGCGTATGGGCACCATCGGCAGTAATGTTGTGTATGTGGCCCATGCAGGCATCGGTAAGCAGGCCCATAAAGTTGCCGGCGGTAGGGCGGCCATCCCACCCGTTGCCACACAGGCTGGGGTTACTTCCCCCAAAACCGGAACCGGCATCGCTGCTCAGGTTATCATCATAAGGTATATAAATATTGGGTGCATTGGTTACAGCACCTGAGGTGCCTCCACCGTGGCTGTGCGAGCCATTGCTGCTGCTGGTAAGCACGCCACTTCCGTTTATAGCGCCTGCCAGTGTATGCGCATGGTCGAGTATAGCGCTGGCCTGTAGTGTGCCGCTAAGTGCGCCACCAGCCGCTACGTTAGCTGCTCCTCCCCTGGCGCGTATAAATTCACCATTGGCAATATCGCTGCTAACCCATTGTGTGCAGGGGTAAATCGTATTGGGGTCGGCAGCATTAAACCATTGAATATACGTAGAGCCTATAGGTGGTGTATTCACATTTTGCCAGCAGGTGCCGGTGTATACCTCCATGGCGCCCAGCGTAGTATTGTAGCGTGTAGCCCCTACCGGTGCGCCGGCCGGTTGCTGCCCCGTAGTACCCGCAGGCACCCCTATAGCACTGGTAGCATTTACCTGTAGCGCTACCGATGGTGTAGTGGTATTAACCCCCACATTGCCTCCGCTTTGAAAAATAACCGAGTTGCATAAATCAGTGGCCGAGGTAAACATGCTTACATAGCCATTGGCTGCAGTACCGCATATAGTCCCCGGGCCGGTAGCACCTGTAGCCCCGGTGGCGCCCGTTACTCCATCAACACCACTGGCGCCCGTGGCCCCTGTAGCGCCCGTAGGCCCACTAAGCTGGCAAAGCGAGTTCCACGCACCGTTATAGTAAAAGTAACACCCTACAGTAATATCATACACCAACAGGCCCGGCGCCGGTGCAGCTATGGCCGTGCGCTCGGTAGTGGTCATGCGTGGGGCCAAAAAACCTTTGGTATTAGAACTTAAGTCTAGTATAGACGATGCATCGGGAGAGGGTGTTCCTATGCCTACATTGTTTTGACCATAAGTGCTTAGCAGTAGTAATGAGAATACAAACAGGGGTATACATTTTCGCATAATCAAACTTTATAAAAATGAAGATACGAGAATTTGACCAACCGGCCATACTATATTGGTAAAAGCGCAAACCGGTGGCTGCCTATAAAAAACAAAGAGGCACACCTTGCGGAGTGCCTCTTAATGTATAATAAGGTATACTAATTATTTTGCTTTGGCAGCAGCTACACGCTTAACCAAACCGCTCTTCAGGTTGGCAGCCTTGTTAGCGTGGATATATCCGCGCTTAGCTAACTTATCGATAGCAGCGAATACTTTCGGCAATGCTTTAGTAGCTTCAGCTGGCTTCTTTTCTGCACGCACATCACGTATTAAATTACGTGTGGTTTTTGCATAAAATCTGTTCGCAAGTCTTCTCTTTGCAGTTTGACGTATTCTCTTTTTCGCTGATTTGTGATGTGCCATTTGTTATCTCTTTTTTAAAAAGGAATGCAAATATAGCCCTCTAAGCCAAATTTCCAAATGTGGTAATGCTAAAATAGGCTTCAACTAACAATTTTCACAGCCCCTTACCTGTTAAAACAGGCCATTTATCTAAGAGTTTGAGGAGAATATGATTTTAATTACTTTTGGCGTCCCCAAAGGGGTCCTTTGGGCCAATTTTTATCAATTAAATGGATAATTACTCTTTTATAAGCAACGCCACGCCACAGTTTCTCGAAAATCTTTACAACGATTTTAAGAAAGACAGCACACAGGTTGACCCTGACTTCCGCAAATTTTTCGAAGGTTTCGACTTTGCCACCCTTAATTTTAATGGCAAGTCGGGCGGCTTTTCGGCCGATGAGTTTAAGGTTTACAACCTTATCACCGCCTACCGCAACAAGGGGCACCTGATAGCTAAAACCAACCCGCTTAAGCCGCGCAAAAACCGCAAGGCAAATCTTGAGTTAGAAAACTTTGGGCTTAGCGATAAAGACCTGGATAAAAAATTCGTAATAGGGCAGGAAATTGGCTTGCCTAATGCCACCCTTAGCGAGATTCTGGCCAAGCTCACAAGAATTTACTGCGGCAGCATTGGTTTCGAGGCCGGGTATGTGCGCGTAAAAGAAGAGATAGATTTTTTTCGCCGCGTAGAAAAAGCTGATAGCCTTTATAAGTTTTCGGTAGAGAAAAAAGAGCGCATATTACGCAAGCTGAACAAAGCTGTATCGTTCGAAAAATTTCTGGGCACTAAATATATAGGCGAAAAACGTTTTTCGCTGGAAGGCGGCGAAACTACCATCCCTGCTTTGGATGCTATTATACAAACTGCTGCCGGCAGCGGTGTAGAGGAGGTGGTAATAGGTATGGCCCACCGCGGCCGTTTAAACGTGTTGGCCAACATAATGGGCAAAACGTATGAAGAAATATTTAATGAATTTGAAGGCAATGTAGAGGCCGATGTAACCATGGGCGATGGCGATGTAAAATACCACCTTGGTTTTGCCTCGCAATACCCTACCGATGCCGGCAAAGATGTATACCTTAAATTAATGCCCAACCCATCGCACCTGGAGGCGGTTAACCCCGTAGTTACAGGTTTTGCAAGGGCCAAGGCCGACGTTATCTACAAATCTAACTACGATAAAATACTACCCCTGCTTATACACGGCGATGCCGCTGTGGCCGGCCAGGGCATAGTGTACGAGGTATTGCAAATGGCCAAGCTGGATGGCTACTATACCGGCGGCACTATCCACTATGTAATTAATAACCAGATTGGTTTTACCACCAACTTTGACGATGCCCGTTCATCCGACTACTCCACTTCTATTGCTGCTACTATCGAGGCGCCCGTGCTGCACGTAAACGGCGATGATATAGAGGCAGTGGTATTTGTATGCGAGTTAGCGGCCGAATACCGCCAAAAATTTAATAAGGATATCTTTATAGATATGGTGTGCTACCGCCGCTGGGGCCACAACGAAAGCGACGACCCTAAGTTTACCCAGCCGGGCATGTATAAGCTGATAGAAAAGCACGTGAACCCGCGCGACCTGTACATTGCACAACTGGAGGCTGAGGGCGCTGTAACTGCCGAGTTGGCCAAGCGCATGGAAAAGGAATTCTGGGATGAGTTGCAGGCCCGACTCGACTCGGTAAAACAGAACCCGCTGCCTTACAAAGTGCAGCCCAACGAAATAGCCTGGAAAAAACTGAGCAAGGCCACTATCGAAGATTTTAAAAAATCGCCGGTAACAGCCATTACTAAAAAGACTGCCGATTTACTTACTGAAGGGTTAAACAAGGTTCCCGATGGTTTTGTGCCGCTTAAAAAGGTGCAGAAATACCTGGAAGAAAGGAAGCGTCTGTCGCTGGAAGAAAAAAAGCTTGACTGGGCAGCTGCCGAGCTTATGGCTTATGGTTCTATCCTGTTAGAGGGTAACGACATACGCCTGAGCGGCGAAGATGTTAAGCGGGGTACCTTTACCCACCGCCATGCAGTACTTACCGATGAGAACACCGATAAGCCATACTGCCGCCTTAGCAACCTGGCCGAAAAGCAAGGCCGCTTTTTTGTATATAACAGCCACCTGAGCGAGTACGGTGTATTGGGTTTTGAGTATGGCTACTCCTTACCTACCCCCGATGCTATGGTAATATGGGAAGGCCAGTTTGGCGACTTTGTAAACGGCGCACAAATAATAATAGACCAGTTTATAAGCAGCGGCGAAACCAAATGGCAGCGCAGCACCGGCCTGGTTATGTTATTGCCACACGGTTACGAAGGCCAGGGGCCCGAGCATTCATCGGCCCGCTTAGAGCGCTTTTTACAGCAGTGTGCCGAAATGAATATGGTAGTAGTTAATATATCCGACCCTGCCAACTTCTTCCACGCCCTGCGCCGCCAAATGCACTGGAACTTCCGCAAGCCATTGATAGTAATGAGCCCTAAGAGTTTACTTCGCCACCCTAAATGCGTATCGCCTATAGATAATATACTTAAGGGCGGTTTTGAAGAGTTGCTGGTAGATGACATAAAAGGCAAAGCCCGCAAAATCCTTTTCTGCACCGGTAAAATATACTACGACCTGCTGGAGCATAAAGAGAAGAATAACATTACCGATGTGGTGATAGCCCGCGTAGAGCAGCTATACCCTGTGCCACAGGATAAAATGGTAGAGCTAACACAAAAACATCCTAAAGCCGAAGTATGCTGGGTACAGGAAGAACCGGAGAACATGGGTGCATGGTATTTCATCCATGCCCGCTTGTACGATAAGATGACTATAAAAGGCATCGCCCGTAAAAACTCTGCCTCGCCGGCTACCGGCTTTAAGAAGGTACACCTTCAAGAGCAAAAGGTTATTGTAGACCGCGCATTTGAGTAACCCTGGTTACAAATATCATCAGCAAAAAAGCCCCATTTACCGGGGCTTTTTTATTGCCCATATTTGGTTGTTGCAAAAAGGAGCAAAAAACGAAAAATGGCTACCCCCCTGTGTATGTACCAGGCTGTTAGTCAGGTTATTAATTTTTGCTTTGGCTACCCCCCCCTATGCTTTGTGTCCAATAAGATTTTACTTAAAAAAGGGTATAAGATTACCAGCACATATTTAGAAGGCCAGCTTATAAGTGGAGGGAAAATGCCGAAGGCATGAAATGATTATAGTAAAAGTAATCTGCGATGTTTACGAACCCCGAAGGGGTGACATTTTATATCACCCCTTCGGGGTTTCATGCCGGGGCGCGTTGTTCTATCCATAATAATTTCAGCCCTTCGGGCTTATCGCCGTTGCGGGTGGTGCGGCCCCAACTGGACATAGCCTACGCCCAGTTGGGGGAGAACCACCTTGCAAGAATTGTTTGAAACAACGCAGATGTATATTGCCAATATTTTTTGCTTTTCCCTCCGCAGAGTCTCCGCTTCGGGACTCTGTGGCCAGGCCATACTTGCCAAACAGCCCATCGCTTCACATTATATAAACATTACAGAAACATGTGAAAATATTCGTATGTTTAATTCAATATGACTGTACGCAGGCAGCAATATTTCGACTATGGCGTCTACTTTGTAACCTTTTTCCCTCCGCAGAGTCTCCGCTTCGGGACTCTGCGGGGGGGGGAAACACAGCTCGGCGTAGGCTATGCCCATTTAGGGAAGCGTAAAGCTACCCGTTGCTTTCTTTTTACTCCTTCACAAACCCAAATGTGCTATTCGCAAAACGGAATTGACAAAACGTGAGGTTGAATATTATTTAGCCCCATATAATATTCAACATGAAAAAAATAATGGCTATTGTACTTGTGGGCGTATTGGCTTTTACAGGCTGTAAGAAAGAAACCATCAATCTTAACGAAGAGCGTTACTCGCTTAACGATTTTACCGATACCCGTGCTGCGGAAGCCGGTGTGGTTTACAAAAATGAAATAGGGCCGAGCAACCTGAGAGCTATAGTGCGTAAGGTAGCTAACCTCGACAATCAATATCGCCTGATACTGAAAGTAGATTCGGTGTATACAGAGGCAGGTAAAAATGCAGAAGGCGTTCCGCAGTTTAAAATGATTGCTTTAGAAATGTTTGAGCAAACGGTCATAGTTACTTCCGGCTTATCTATCACAGACCCGTTGAATCCTGACAAACAAAGTGTGTTTTTTAATGATGGCGAAATGCAATTTACCAAAGTGCAGGAGAATGGATTCTATGTTTACAGAAGTGAACCATTTACATCAAGCATAGATTTTGAGTATGAATTAGTAAATGTGCAATACACTATTAAGCATGGCAAAAGCCTTAGAGATGGTTATCCGGATTCCGGCACTGTGTTTTCGGAATTTACCACAGGAAACCACCTTTGCTTTATTTTGCCCGGTGGCAAAGCCCTTGAGCAAAACCCCGATATAGAAAAAGTAACTAAACAAGGTAAATGGACACAAGCCAACGGAAGGGAGCTTGCAAAAACATTAGTGGTAACCATTGCTAACGACCCTGCACAGCAAGTAGCGCAAATTATTTTTGTGCCCGATGTGGTTAAAGTAGCCACTGGCGACCCGAACAACCCGGTAAAATATGTTCAACTGCCTACGCTGGAGTTAGTTAAAACTCACTTCAATCAAAACAACGGAGTAGCGCGTTTCAGTAGCGACAAAATTGAAGCGTTATACGATGATGCTGAAACAGTGCCTTGGCAGTGGAGCAGTTCAGGAGTAATTTATATGGTAGATGGCAATGGTGTTAGAAGGTGGCTTCAAGGCAAGGCCACGGAACTGGCCAAATAGCCATAACTCGTCTGTAGCAAAGCCTTGAGCCAAGAGACGAGGATGTAAAGGTCTGGCATTTGTAATGCCGGTATTAGAACATAAACGCAAAACGCCCCGGCTAGCCGGGGCGTTTCTATTAGTGAAATTCAAAATATCTTACAAAGTAACCACGCCTACCTGTACTACTGCACCTGTAGTTACACTTACATTATTAATGGTAACTGGCAAAAGAGGCAACAATGGGGTTATGGTAACCGAATAAGTGCCCGAAGGTAAACCGGCAATTAAGAAGCCACCGGTAGCAGATACGGCTGATGAATATGATACACCGTTGCTTGATGTTGCTGTAACCGCTGCAATAATACCTATCGGTGCTATGCTGCCGCTGATAGAACCGCTAATGGCAGCTTCTATAGTGCGGATAACTGGTTTAAGTTTATAAGTACCGTTGCCGGTTTCTACTATACTTTGGTTAGCATCAAAATCCAGCAAAATACTGTAAGCTACACCAGGTTCAAGCGTTTTATTCACTTGCAGTTTCAGGCCGCTTTGTTCGGCGCTGGGTGTGCTAAGGTCGTGCGTGGTGCCATCTACTACTATAGTATTGTTAGGCCCTAATATCAGGCGTATTTGTGATACGGTAGTGCCGCCTTCCAGCGTGCCCATAGCTATCAATGTATCCAGGCCGTTGCTAAAATCTAATAGGTTATAAATTCCGGGATTAACATTAAGCATAGTGCTGGCACCGCCGCTGCCGGTTACTTCTACGGCTTGCAGGTCAATATTTACAGCATTATAGGCTGCCGGCGCATCGGTCATGCGCACATTCAGGGTCGATTTTGCGTTGTTTTTCGAATCTTTGTTGCAGGCGTTAAGCGCGAGAGTTAATACTGTGGCGCAAAACATAATTTTGATAAGTCTCATGGTTGTTCGTTTTTCTTTCTACCTGCCAAACCCGCGCCAGTTAAGAAATTACCCAAAATGGGTAATTTCTTAACGCATTACAATTGCACAAGGTTTACACGTACCACTCAATTTGGGTTGACACGAAAATTTTTAAACATCTCATTATCAATGCTTTAATTTGGTTTTGGGTTGACACATTTTGGAGTTGAGATGTTTTTTTGTAAAAACGGGATGACTATTTATCCACCCTGCTATCTCATTTGCCCAAATCATTTTGAAAATTGGCTTTTCCATCTATTTTCGCACCGCAATTTTTAAAAGCAATAAACAATCAATCCATATTAGAATGGCAAACGTTGGTAAAATCAAACAAATCATCGGTCCGGTAGTGGACGTAAGTTTTGAAGCGGAAGGCTCAAAGCTGCCTCAGATTATGAGCGCTTTGGAAGTAACCCGCGATAACGGTCAAAAGGTAATACTAGAGGTGCAGCAGCACCTTGGCGAAGACGGTGTACGTACCGTGGCCATGGAAGCTACCGATGGTTTAAGAAGAGGTATGAACGCAGTTGACTTAGGTGCCCCTATTACTATGCCTGTAGGCGAAGGTATCAAGGGCCGTCTGTTCAATGTAATCGGCGAGGCTATCGATGGTATCAATGTACCGGTTAGCAAAGAAGGCGGATACCCTATCCACCGTATGCCACCTGCTTACGAAGATCTGGCAACAGAATCTGAAGTACTTTACACAGGTATCAAGGTAATCGACCTTTTGGAGCCATACAGCAAGGGTGGTAAAATTGGTTTGTTTGGTGGTGCGGGTGTAGGTAAAACGGTATTGATCATGGAATTGATCAACAACATCGCCAAGGCTTATGCAGGTCTTTCGGTGTTTGCGGGTGTGGGTGAAAGAACGCGTGAGGGTAATGACCTATTGCGCGAAATGATTGAATCTAACGTTGTAAAATACGGCGACGAATTTAAGCACAACATGGAGAAAGGCGGATGGGATTTGAGCAAGGTAGACCCTGCTCAACTAGCTCAATCGCAGGCTACATTGGTGTTCGGACAAATGAACGAACCACCAGGAGCACGTGCACGTGTGGCTCTTTCGGGTCTTACCATAGCTGAGTACTTCCGCGATGGAGACAAGAACGATGCTAAGGGTGGCCGCGATATCCTTTTCTTTATTGATAATATCTTCCGTTTTACACAAGCTGGTTCTGAAGTATCTGCCCTTTTAGGGCGTATGCCATCTGCTGTGGGCTACCAACCAACGTTGGCAACAGAAATGGGTGCTATGCAAGAGCGT
>DATGXP010000545.1:0-3583 GCA_035298845.1 Chitinophagales bacterium | reverse complement strand
GCTGCTTTCCTTTATCTTTTTCATAACACTATAGTGTTTAATAGTCACTTACTTTTTGGTTAGTACTTGCTATTTAGTTAGTGCAAATATAGCTTTGCACTCAATTAATAACAAATAAAAATTTCAAAACATGAACTACGTATTAACAGGCTCTATTGGCCATATTAGCAAGCCACTTGCAAAGTCACTTATTGCAGCAGGCCATCAGGTAAAAATCATTACATCAAAACCCAACAGGAAAGCAGAGATTGAAAAACTGGGCGCTATTGCACTGGTAGGTAGTGTAGAAGATCAGGATTTTGTAGCCGGTGCCTTGGCTGGTGCCGATGCAGTGTACCTCATGATTCCACCCAACTTTGCGGCACCCAGCCTTAGTGCATTTCAGCAGAAAGTAGCAGATGTATATGCTGCAGCCGTACAGCAGGCCGGTGTTAAACAGGTGGTAGTGTTAAGCAGCATAGGTGCCCATATGAAAACAGGCGCCGGACCGGTAGACGGCCTTGCCTATCTGGAGGATAAGATAAGCGCCCTCAAAGACGTGAACGCCGTTTTTCTTCGCCCTTCTTATTTTTATTACAACCTGCTCAATCAGGCCAATATTATTAAGCATGCGGGCATAGTAACCAGCACCCAGCCAGCCGATTATAAGATGATACTGGTACATCCTAACGACATTGCCGAAATAGCCGCAAAATGGCTGCTGACACCAGATTTTAAAGGCACGCAGGTGCAATACATTGCCAGCGACGATACCAACAGCTGGCAGCAAATTACCGATACCCTTACAGCAGCAGTAAATAAGCAAGGAGTGCCTTATGTAGAATCTACCGATGAACAATCGCAACAGGCAATGTTACAGGCAGGTGTACCTGCCACCTTTGCTGAGGCATATGCAGTTATGGGCAAGGCACTACGCAGTGGTGAAATGCAGGCCGATTACTGGAAAAATAAACCAACCCAAACCGGCAAAGTAAAACTTACCGATTTTGCTAAAGAGTTTGCGGCTGTATATAATGCAGGATAATAAACTTATTTATCGGTTAATTATAAACCGGAACATACTGTTTTGCCCGCTACCACTGCTAAGCATACCGGTATAAATACCGTTAGCCAGGTCAGAAATTTTGAGCGATGTCCGGTTACCGGCTACAGCTTCTTTTTTTACCGTAGCGCCATTTACGTTGTATAATGTAACAGTGCCGGATAATGCCTCAGAAAAATCTATAAACAGCACATCGGTTGCAGGGTTAGGGTAAACGCGAACCCTTGCAGCCGGTGTTTTTCCCATAGCTGTAGGCATAGCAATAGCACCGTTGTATTTCCACACACTTCTAAAATCAGCGCCGGCATACAGCGTATTGTTTAGCACCGTTAATCCGCCACGCAAACTGGCAGGAAAAGGGCAAGTGCCATCGTAAAAAGGCCTCCAGGTATTTCCCGAATCGCTGCTAGCATACACACCATATTCCTCGCAGGTGCCCAGCCATAAGCCATTTGTAGTAGTTAAATTATGGGGTGTGCTTTGCGGTGGAAGCCCCTGCATAGCAGGTTCAGACCACGTTACACCTTCATCGTAGCTTACCCATAACTGGTTATAACCAGACATAACCAAAGCCCCGTTCAAGGCATATAATTCGTTATGTATAGAGGGCGGGGCTTTAAATAATTGCCGCCATTGTTGTGTATTTTCGTTATAAACAAAAACCATAGCGTTTTCATTTACCGCATACAATCTGCCTTCAAATAGTTTTATCACACCGGTTATTTTTCTCTGTGTTGTATTGGGATTTATAGTGTCGGGCAATGCACGCAATACCTGCCAGCTAGCGCCCAAATCAAGGCTTAGCCTTATACTATCTGCACCCTGGTATAATTTACCGTCTTCGTATTCAATGGTTTTGAAGGGAACGGAGCCAAAAGAGTATAGAACACTGTAGTTCCACGTATTTCCATTGTCAACTGAAGTAACAAGGTAGTTATCAGTAATGCCTATAATTGTATCTCCCGAAAATTCAAAATCTGTTATCCCGGTTTGAGGCATATTAGCTAATTGCCACGTGTCTCCACCATCGGTGCTTTTGTGTACGGTTTCTTCGGTGCTGGCCCAAAGGGTATTGTTATGTGAACGCAAAGCGTATATATACTGCGCATAGAGGCCGTTAGTACGAGCCGTAAGGGTATTATTGCTATAGTTGTATAAGGCTATGCCTTCCGGCTGGTGCGATCCCAGTTCATCTCCGTTTGCCAGTACAACTTTATCCTGAAAGTTATTTTTAGGCATTACATCAGGTTGCCAGTGCAGTCCATTGTCGGCGCTGGAGAAATAACCACCAGTACCACTGGCGTAAAGCTTAGGGCCATATTTTACAATATCAAATACGATACTGCTATCGGGTATAATATATACCGTATCCCATGTAGCGCCCATATTTGCCGATCTGCAAAGCTTCGTTCTCCAGCTAAAGCCATTGTGGTGGCTTCTTGAAAGAATGATAGTAGAATCCTGGATATACTCGCCATATACCAAACTAAGCGAATCGATAAAATTCCAGTTAAGGCCTGCGTTATGCGATAAAAAAGTAACACAACGGTTGCCCTGGTTATTGAGGTATTTGGCCAATATGGTTTTGCCATCTGTAATTATGCTTGTGGGAAATTGCGTATACGGATGAACTATTTGCTGCCAGGTAGCACCATAATCATATGAAATGATATGGTTTGGGCCATCGTTTAGCAACACAGCGTTTCCCAACCCTGTCAGCTTCATAAACGGGCAATAGCTTACGCAGCAAATTACCTGCCCTGAAGTAGACCAGGTAATACCATTGTCGAAACTGGTTTTAATAAACGGGTAATTGTCTTTTCTCAGGCAGGCTACCATTAGCACATGGTTATTATACAGTATGTCCGACACCATCATTCCATCAAAATCCGAGTTTCGCTGCCACGTCAGGCCCTCATCGGCTGAAACATATACGCCACCACGGGTGCCTGCCCATAACTGGCTATTTACCTGTTCAATTGATTCAGCATATAAAGTTGTTGGCCCGTTGGTTATCTGCCATTGGGCGGTAGCATAGCTACACGAAATTAAAAGGCATAGCAATGCCAAGAGGTGGTGAAAGTTTTTCATAGGTGGTATAAATGTAATAAACGCTTATTAAAAAGAATATTTTATATGGAATTGCTTTTAAGCAATTAGTGCCGCTCTTTTATATATTTGCCTCTCGGTATGGAAATAATCATTCGCGCTGCACGCATAGTTGATACCGGCTCCCCGTTTAACAACCAGGTAAAGGATATTTTAATCAGTAATGGCAAAATCAAAAAGATTGGTGCTAAACTGCAAAACACATCTAAGGCCCGCGAGGTAAAGGCCGATAACCTGCACGTATCGCTGGGCTGGGTAGATCTCAACACCTTTTTAGCCGACCCCGGTTACGAACACAAGGAAACTATTGAGAGCGGTTGCGCGGCTGCGGCCTTTGGCGGCTTTACGCACATCTGTTGCATGCCCAATACGCACCCCATCATACAAACCAAATCGCAGGTAGAATATATACTGCGTAAGGCAGAGGGGGAG
>DATGXP010000544.1:0-2246 GCA_035298845.1 Chitinophagales bacterium | reverse complement strand
CATTTCCATGCGTGGCACTCATGCCACCGCCTACGGCGATGTTGAAGCCTTTCAATACGTTATTTTCTATCACGGCTATCAGGCCAATATCATTGGCATATAAATCCACATCGTTGTTGGGTGGTATCGCAATGGCTATTTTAAATTTACGTGGCAAATAGGTTTTGCCATACAATGGATCTTCCTCTTCTTTCTTATCAATTATTTTTTCGTCATCCAACCAAACCTCATAATACGCACGCGTTTTAGGCAATAGCAGGGTACTTATCTTATCGGCATATTCAAACACCTGCTGATGTATTTCCGATTGCATAGGGTGTGCACTGCAAACCACATTACGGTTTACGTCTCCGCAGGCTGCAATGCTATCCAGGTTAAACTTGTCGAACCACTGCAGTGTGGGCTTCATATCTGTTTTTACAATGCCGTGTAATTGCAAGGTCTGGCGGGTGGTTATTTTAATAACACCGGTAGAGTATTTCTCAGCTATGTCATCAGTAGCTATCCATTGTTCGCTTGTCATTAGTCCACCGGGCAAGCGCAGACGAATCATGAACGAGTAATCGCGCTCCAGCTTTTTAGCAGCACGCTCTTCGCGGCGGTCGCGGTTATCCTGCTCGTATATACCGTGGAATTTTATCAGGCTTTTATCAGCCTCTGCCACTGCACCGGTTAGTTCATTTTTAAGGCTCTGTGCCAGCGTGCCGCGAAGGGCATCGCTTTCTTCCTTAAATTTTTCTACCGGCGATAGTTTTTCCTTTTTTGCCATTGTTCTCTTTTTAAACCTATTGTCCTCGGCTGTTCAAGTCCCTCTCCTTTAGGAGAGGGATTTAGGGTGAGGCCGTTTAATATACATCTTTTAAATATCTCCCTTCTTCTTTCAGTGTGTTGATATACTCTTCGGCATATTCTCGCCCATTGCCGCTTTGCTGGTCAATTATCTGCAGCAGTGTTTCTTCCACATCCACACTCATTGGCTCTTTGGCGCCGCATACATAAAAATAAGCGCCGCCCTGTAACCATTCAAACAAAGCCGCTGCATGTTGCTGCAACTTATGCTGAACATACACCTTGTTTTCGGTATCGCGCGAAAATGCTACATCCATACGATTTAGCACACCTGTTTCCAGGTAATTTTGCCATTCGGTTTGGTATAGGAAATCTGTTTTAAAGTGCTGGTCGCCAAAAAACAGCCAGTTACGGCCTTCGGCGCCCCGCGCATCGCGCTCGGCCACAAAAGCACGGAAAGGTGCAATACCTGTACCCGGCCCTACCATTATAATATCTTTATCATCGGCTGGTAGATGGAAGGCATTGTTCTTCTGCACATAAAACTGAATATCTGTGCCTATCGGCAACTGCGATAAATAGTTAGAGGCCAGGCCATATTGCTTTACACCGTCTTTTTTAAAGGTAGACCTGGCCACTGTAATATGCACTTCTTCATTGTGCGCTGCATTGCTGCTTGCTACCGAATACAAGCGCGGCGAAATAGGCTCCAGCAAATCGGTTAGTGCCTGCCAATTGCCTTGCAGCTTTTTAGAAGGAAAGGCATTAAGCAAATCGGCAAAATCGAGAGGCCCTTTAATCTCAGTGGTAATTTCTTCCAGTGCAGCGTATTTGTTTAGCACACGCTGCGGCATCTGCTTTATGTTCAGCGTAGTTTTTAGCAGGTGGTAAAACGAAAAGCGCTTGTCTTTATACGTTACAAACTCGCTGCCTATGGTGCCGAGGGTTTTTAAAACCTGCTGTACTTCGCTTTCTAAATTTACCGGTATTATACCTATCGAATCGCCCGGTGCATAGTGCGCTGTGCTATCCGGCAAAATTTCTATATGGTAAGTTTCCTTATTCGAGCCTGTATCGTTCAGGTTTATGTTGGTGGTTATTTTACCCTTGTAAATAACACGGCCCGATGGCTTTTTCTTTTCTACAGCTTTTTCGGCAGCGTTACCACCCGGTACAGCTAATAGATTAGTGAGTATATCATCTATCCAGGCATTGGCCTCTGCTTCGTAGTCCACATCGCAATTCCGTCGGTCGGCAATTTTGCGGGCACCCAGTTTTTCAAACTGTGCATCTACATCCTCACCGGTTTTGCAAAAGAGGGGATAAGCCGTATCGCCCAATGCCAGTACACTGTATTTTAGTTTGGGTAAGTTCTTTTCGCTGCTGTGCAGATAGTCGTAAAACTTTTTGGCTGCAGCAGGTGGTTCGCCATCGCCGTGTGTGCTTACTATGGTAAA
>DATGXP010000543.1:0-3620 GCA_035298845.1 Chitinophagales bacterium | reverse complement strand
CATGCCTTATTTAACGGGGGTAGGTTCGCTAATGATGTTGCTAGGTTTGTACCTGGGAGGAACAGCTTTTAAGTGGAGCCTTATCATAGGAGAAGATGCTATGACTGAGTATGGTCTTTTTACAACTATACACCTCGCGTTTGCAGATGTTAAGGGATATACTGTCAACCAGAATTTTATAGGTATAATACCTGTAGGCAAAAACAAAGCGACTATAAAGCTATATGGTTACATAGCCCAACGCGAAGAACTTGCAGACTGGGTTGCCACTAATTTTACCATGCTAGATATACCCGGGCAACAAGCCTATGGGCAAATAAGTTACATAGACGAAAATCATGTTTTGGCACAGGATAGGAAACTGGAAAAACTGGAACAGGCACATAAAGTAACTACTATACTTAATACGTTAGCGGGCGTATTAGTGTGTTGGGCATTTATTTATCCTAAACCTTATCAGTGGGCATCATTTGGCTGTTTGCTATTGCCCATACTGGCCCTGATCCCTTATTACTATTACCACGGCATTATTAAACTCGACGATACGCAATCAAACACTTACCCTGTGTTGTTGGGAGCCTTATTGGTTACCCCCTTAGGACTGATGATACGTGTACTAAAAGATTTTAATTTGCTGGCGCATACGCACATATGGACACCTACCTGTGTATTCGCTGCACTTTTTATGGCCGCTCTATACCTTAACCGCCGGGCAATAAACACTAAAAACAAGCAAGGCCTAATTACCGGCACCTTTACTACCGTGGTGGTTATGGCCTATGGCTATGGGGCATGTGTGCTTTACAATTGCTATTTCGATGAATCGGTCCCTGGGCAATACCGTGTTGTGGTGTTGGAAAAAATCCATAGCAGCTCTATTGCTAATAATAGCTACAACCTAAACATGGCGCCCTGGGGTCCGGTAAAAAGATCGGAGGAATACCAGGTAGAAGCTGAATTGTATGATGATATCACCGTGGGCGACACGGTTAACTTATATCTAAAAGAAGGCAGGTTACATGCGCCGTGGGTAGAGATAAGAAAATAATAATGCCTACAATTGATTTGCCGGAAACAAAAAGCCCCTGCCAATTTCCTGAACAGGGGCTTTTGTAAATCTGTAAGGCAAATTACCGTATCAATGTAATCGTCCCCTTGTACTTATTCGATTTGCCATCGGCGCTTATTACGTTTATGCTGTAGGTAAATACACCCGGCTTGCATTGCTCGCCTTTGTTAGTGCCATCCCAGCCATCAAACATATTGTTGGTGTCAAATACTTTTTCGCCCCAGCGGTTAAACACTTTAATATCGGCAAATACCACACCGCTAGCAAAGCACTGAAATTTCTCATTATTACCATCGCCGTTAGGTGAAAAAGCATTGGGCACAAACATGCTGAACTTCTCTACCACGCAGGATTCGAAAGTTACATTGGCCGAGCCGCTTGAGCTACAACCATTGGCATCTTCTACGGTTACAGAATATACACCGCCTACCTGGGTACTTATGGTAGGGGTAGTTTCGCCGGTGCTCCATAAGTAGCTTACAAAACCGCTACCCGCATTTACTACTGCGGTAGAATCATCGCAGGCTGTAACATCTGCCAGTGCCAGCGGTGCTACTACCGTTTGGGTTACATTGGCCGAAGCTGTACCCGAGCAACTGGCGTCGGTAGCTGTAACGGTGTAAACACCCGCTGTAGCAATTATAGCATCGGTGGTAGCGCCGGTGTTCCAGGTATAGCTGGTGCCACCGGTGGCGGTTATAGTAGTGCTTGCACCCGGGCAATAGGTTAATGTGCCGGTAATGCTTACCGCCAAAGTAGATGATTCGGTAACATTAACTGTAGTGCTGCCGGTACAACCGGTAGCATCGGTAGCGGTAACACTGTAAGTGCCCTGTGTAACAGTAACTGAAGCTGTTGTTTCACCACCGCTCCACAAATAAACAACGCCACCGCTGGCTGTTAGGGTGGTGTTGCCCCCTGTGCAATAAGTTAATAAGCCGCTAATAGTTACTGCAGGCGCTGCATTTTCGGTAACTGTGGCAGTGGCCGTAGCGGTGCAGCCGGTACCATCAGTGCCGGTTACTGTGTAAGTACCCTGGGTAACCGTAACACTTGCTGTAGTGCTGTTGGTTGGGTCGTTCCATACATAGCCCGCAGCGCCATTGGCGGTAAGAGTAGTGTTGGTACCCGGGCAATAAGTTAAGGTACCGGTAATGTTTACTACCGGTGCTACAGTTTCGGTTACGGTAGCCGTGGCTGTGCCGGTACAGCCCGTAATGTCGCTGGCAGTTACCGAGTAGGTGCCTTGCGTAACCGTAATGGCCGCAGTATTGCTGCCATCGCTCCATACATAGCCGGCTCCGCCGGTGGCGGTTATGGTTGTGTTGGCACCCGGGCAGTAGCTCAATGCACCTGTAATGTTTACCGTTAAACTGGTAGACTCTGTTACCGTAGCCGATGTAGTAGCTGTGCAGCTGTTTGCATCTGCTACTGTTACGGTATAAGTGCCCTGTGTAACGGTAACAGCAGCTGTTGTTTGGCCGTTGCTCCATAAATAACCTACCCCGCCGCTGGCGGTTAAGGTGGTATTGCCCCCGGTGCAATAGGTTAATGAGCCGCTGATAGCTGCTGCGGGAAGTGGGTTTTCTGTTACAGTAGCATTCGCGGTAGCTGTGCAACCGTTACCATCGGTGCCGGTTACGGTGTAGCTGCCTTGTGTTACCGTAATAGCCGGCGTAGTGCTGTTGCCGGCATCGTTCCATACATAGGCGGTAGCGCCGTTGGCCGTAAGTGTAGTGTTGGCACCCGCACAATAGCTTAATGCACCTGTTATAGTTACAGTGGGCAACGCATTTTCTACTACGGTGGCATTAGCCGTGCCGGTGCAGCCATTTCCATCGGTGCCGGTTACAGTATATGAACCCGCAAGCACGTTGATGCTGGGTGTAGTGCTGTTACCGGCATCGCTCCATATATACGTGGCCGCGCCGCTGGCAGTAAGTGTAGTATTGCTACCTGCACAATAATTAAGTGCACCGGTAATAGTTACAGCTATGCTGGTTAGCTCGGTTACGGTGCTAATTACGGTATCTTTACATCCATTAGCACCGGTTACCTCTACGGCGTAAGTGCCTTGCGTAACAGTAACACTGGGCGTAGCACCAATTATAGCTGGTGGCGCCGCACTAACCCATATATAGCTTACCCCGCCGCTGGCAGTAAGGGTGGTGTTGCCTCCCTGGCAATAAGTTAAAGAACCTGCTACTGCACCCACCGGTGCAGGTAATTGTGCGCCATTGGTGAATGAAGCACTTGGGCCCGAAGGGCAACCTCCGTCAACTGCCTCTACCGTATAATTGGTTCCGGTTACCATACCGGTAATAGCACCACCCGCGCCGGCCACAGGGCCTGCGGGTGTAAAGGTGTAGGTATAGGCTGCATTGTAGTTGGTGATAGTGCTGCTGCCATCTACACCACAACCGGCCGGAGTTGTAGAAACTGTAGGTACAGCCGGGGATGTGGCAGTAGCTGCATTACTGAATGAAGCACTGGGCGCCGAAGCACAGGCACCGGTGCCCGATACTACTGTGTAACTGGTGCCTGGTACCAT
>DATGXP010000542.1:0-2766 GCA_035298845.1 Chitinophagales bacterium | reverse complement strand
TTACCAACAGAAGCTGAATGGGAATATGCAGCCCTCGGCCTTATTGGTAACCAACCAGCCGGTAGCGAAGAGCGTATTACAGACCGTCGTATCTATCCATGGAATGGTACTTCTACCCGTTACCCTAAATCGGGACAATGGCAAGGTGAGTTCCTGGCTAACTTTAAGAGAGGACGTGGTGATAACATGGGTATCTCGGGCCGCCTAAACGATAACGCAGATATTACTGCACCGGTTAAGTCTTTCTGGCCAAACGATTTCGGCTTATATAACATGAGCGGTAACGTAAATGAGTGGGTATTGGATGTTTACCGTCCTATGACTTCGCAGGATGCTAACGACTTCCGTACTTTCCGTGGTAACCAGTTTAAGACTAAGGTACTTGATGCCGATGGCAAACCGGTTGAAAAAGACTCTTTGGGTAAAGTTCAATACCGCGATGTTACACAGGAAGAAAGCGCTAACCGCCGTAACTACCGCCGTGGCGATGTTAGAAATAACATAGACGGTGATGAGGTTTCTAACGTAGATTACAAATTCGGTCAGTCTTCATTGATTAACGAAGATTCTCGTGTATACAAAGGCGGAAGCTGGAAAGACCGTGCATACTTCCTTTCACCAGGAACCCGCCGTTACTTAGACCAGGCTTTGGCTACCGATGATTTAGGTTTCCGTTGCGCTATGGACCGCGTAGGTTCTCCATCGGGTAAAACCATGAAGGGCGGTAAGGGAGGAAACAACTTCCCTAAAGAAAAAGGTAAACGTAAAATGAAAGGATAATTCAGTTGACAGTTCGCTGTTAGCAGTAAATAATAAAAAGTCCTCCGCCAACGCGGGGGACTTTTTATTTTCAGCCCATGCAAGTTGAACAGCTATATCAAAAGTATTTAGCCTCTACGGGTGTAACCACCGATACCCGTAATATTGGCCAGGGCAATATCTTTTTTGCCCTAAAGGGTGAAAAATTTAATGCGAATGAGTTTGCCGCCGAAGCGCTGAACAAAGGTGCTGCTTGCGTAGTGATAGATGAATTAATAAACCCGCATTGGCAAACCGAATACGGCGACAGGCTGATACTGGTTGATGATGTGCTTACCACCTTGCAGCAACTATCCGGCTACCACAGGCAACAACTAAACTGCCCGGTAATAGCCATAACCGGTAGCAACGGCAAAACAACCACCAAAGAACTTGTAGCTGCTGTGTTAGCTAAAAAATACCGAACCTATGCTACCATAGGCAACCTGAATAACCACATAGGTATACCGCTTACCCTTTTGGGCATTAAAAGCGATGTAGAGATGGCTGTTATAGAGATGGGCGCAAACCACCAGGGCGAAATAGCGGGCTATTGCGAATACGTAAAGCCCGACTATGGACTAATAACCAATGTAGGCAAGGCACACCTGGAGGGCTTCGGAGGCTTTGAGGGCGTGGTAAAAGGTAAAACGGAATTATACAGGGATATTGCAACACGCAAAGGCAAGGTTTTCATTAACCGCAATAATGAAATACTGGCACTTAATTGGGCTGGGCTGGCATCCAGAGCCAGTTTCGAAAAAGGTTCAACTATTACATATGGCTCTTCTTCTGATGTATTTAGCAGCGGTATAATAAAGGCGGGCACAGAGTTTCTTACGATTTCCACCGAAGGCTTGGATATTTCCACCAACCTGGTAGGCGATTACAACTTCGAAAACGTGATGAGCGCTATATGCATAGGCAAATACTTTGAGGTGCCGCTGCCTGCTATTAAAAACGCCATTGAAACTTATACGCCAACCAATAACCGATCGCAAAAAATTGAGTGGGGCAGCAATACAATTATTCTTGATGCATATAATGCCAACCCAAGCAGCATGATAGAGGCCTTAAAGAATTTTGAAAAGTACCTTGCTGGCGATAACACTAAAAAGGGCATAGCCATTATAGGGCAAATGATGGAGCTTGGCGAATACGCTGCACAGGAGCACGAAAAAATATTTGCTGCAGCTAATACATCTGCCTGGCAGAATATACAGCGGGTGTTTGTAGGCAAAGGGTTTGAAATGGTAAAGCACTTATCTGCAAGTAACCTGCTTTGGTTTGAAACCACTGATGAGGTGAAGCATTGGTTTAAGCAGCAGGCATTTGAAAATACGCTCATACTTATAAAAGGCTCACGCAAAAATGAGCTGGAGAAAATTTTGAAAAATTAAAACAAGTACGAAGAGCATTTGACTGCTGCTCAAAATCATTTGGCGCTTTCATTCTCAAGGCGTAAACTTGCAGTGCTTTGAAAAAACTACTGTCTGTTTTTCTGGTTGTAATTATTATATCGCAAACGCTTATTAGTGTAGGTGTAGTGCTGCATTACCAGGCCAACAAGGCATACATAAGCCAGCAACTTTGCGAAAACCGCAATAACCCTACGGCCCATTGCAAGGGACACTGCTACTTAAGCAAGCAATTAAAAAAAGCCGAAGAAGGCGAGCAGAAACAATCGAGAAACATTTTAAAAGAGAAAGACGAAATAATATCTACTACTACCAACACGGTACCTACTAAGTATTATCCTGCTTTTACGGCCAGGGTATATACTCCCTACCAGGAAAACAAACCGCTTAACAATTGTACGGGAAGCCTGCTTAAGCCACCAACTGCTTAGCCAATATTTTTTTTGAAGAGGCTTCGCCTCTCATTTTCGGTTTATCATATCATTATCCTTAAGTGCTATGCGGCATTATGCGCGTATAGCGTAATCTTATTTAATATTCAAAAAACATG
>DATGXP010000541.1:0-5703 GCA_035298845.1 Chitinophagales bacterium | reverse complement strand
CATGCGTTTATCAAAATAGTTGCCCGATAACTTGTGACAGTTAGAAACTACAGCCCCTTTGGGTTCCTTCAATTCAAATAGATGGGCTGTACCAAAGGTTAAGAAAAGCACAGTTGCTTTCTTCAAATCTTCAGCCGCCAGCGCAAGGTTGCTGTTGATTACTTCCAGGGTTTCTTCAACTGTGCTGCGCGAAAAACTACCGTGATGGTCGAAGGAGTGGTATAATTCATCGTGATGCACCAAATCCTTTGCTATGTAAGGAACAGGGTTTAGTAAACGTTCAAGAGCAAGAGCTATTGAGTATGGGTTGTATTGCTGGCCAAAGGGGTTTACGTTTATGTTAAACTTATACTCCTTAAACTTCTTACCAATGTTCTCTGAAAAACACGAGCCCACACTCACCAGCCTATCTCTATACGATAGCTGAAAGGGCGCTTTATCAGGATTAACTATGGTTCTAAAGGGTTTCATGAAAGTATCAAGTAGTTAGTATTAAGTATTTAGAAAATGCGCGCCTAAAGTTTGCTTTTATATTTTGCTTTTGAAGTTTACTGCCAACTGCGCACTTGCATTATTGCTTCTTCTCAGGTTTCACCAAGCTATCTGCCGGATACTCTGCCCGCATAGCATTCATTACCGATTCTGCCCAGTCGGCCAGCATTGCTTTTTGTGCTTCTGTCAGTTTAGCATCGGTATGTACCCATGTATAACTGTTAAGTGGCATTTCTCCTTCTTTTATCATCTCCACGGTCTCTTCCATTTTATGAAACTGGCGGTAAGGCCTATACGTGGTAAATTCAGCATAGTTTATTTTCTCTTTCCCCTCATTTACATGGTGCTGCAGCCACCAGCCCACGGGCTGTATATTGGTATACCAGGGGTAAACGGTAGCATTGCTGTGGCAATCGTAGCAGGCTGTTTTTAGTAATTGCTGTACCGAATCGGGAATGGGGTACTTATTATGCAGGTGGTGAGTAAGGTCGTTGCTGAGGTTACGGGTTGGGCGAAAAAACTGGATAACCAGCAAAACAACCAACAGGCCTGTTCCTATTTTCTTCCACGGCAGCTTCTTTATCATACAATCAATGTTAAGTTTTTAAAATAAGACACAGGCTTTGACGACACCACCGTCTACTTCATTGCGCACAAAAAAAGCCTCATTTTGACTATTTACAAATTCATGTAGGTTTGCGCCCACAAAATTTTTGAATGGAAACATTGATTAGGGTCGCCCAGTTTATTCTTAGTTTATCAATATTAGTGCTATTGCACGAGTGGGGCCACTATATAACTGCCCGTATGTTTAAAACCCGGGTAGAGAAGTTTTACCTGTTTTTCGACTTCCTTTTCCCTTTCCCTACGGTGCTCAATTTTGCACTTTTTAAGAAGAAGATTGGCGATACCGAATATGGCTTAGGCTGGTTTCCACTAGGCGGCTATGTGAAAATTGCCGGTATGATAGACGAAAGTATGGATGAAGAGGCCATGAAACTTCCGCCTAAGCCAGATGAGTTTCGCAGCAAGCGCCCTTACCAGCGCCTTATCATCATGTTAGGCGGTATTATCGTTAATATACTCCTTGCTTTTGTAATTTATGGGCAAATACTTTACTGGTATGGCGAAAGCTATATGCCGGTAGAAAATGTAAAGTATGGCTTTGCTGTTGACTCTACGGCCCGCAAAATTGGTTTGCAGGATGGCGACAAAATTATCTCTCACGATGGAGGCGTAAAATTCAGGAGGATAGAGGCTATTCCAATAGATATGCTGGTGGATAACGCCCAAACACTTGAAATTGAAAGAAACGGCGAAAAGAAAACACTGGCAGTTCCTTCTTCTATATATAAAGAGATACTGGCCAACAAGGGTTCTGAGTTTCTTACCCCCATTGTGCCTTGTGTAGTAGATACACTTTATCCGGAGATGGCATTGGCAAAGGCAGGTGGTAAAACCAACGATCGTATTTTATCCTTAGATACCGTGCCTATCAGCTATTTTCATGAGTTCAGGCGCGAGATAAAGAATTTTGCCGGTGCTCAAACTTACATTACCGTATTGCGTGGTGCTGATACACTGCGTTTGGATATAACTATACCAGATTCTGCCAAGGTTGGGTTTATGACCTATAAATTCGATCAGTATTTTGATATAGTAGAAAAGAAATACACCTTGCTTCAATCTATACCTGCCGGTGTAAAAAAGAGCTACGAAACACTGGTTAACTACATTAAGCAGTTCCGTATCATCTTCAACCGCGATTTGCAGGGTTACAAGCAGGTGGGTAGTTTCTTTACCATAGCCAAGCAGTTTTCACCTACATGGGATTGGTACCGTTTCTGGCAGCTTACAGCCTTTTTATCTATAGCGCTTGCTTTTGTCAACCTGTTGCCTATACCGGCGCTGGATGGCGGGCATGCGTTGTTTACTATGGTAGAAATGATAACCGGCCGCGCACCAAGCGAAAAATTCCTTGAGCGCGCACAAGTGGTAGGTATGATCATTATCTTCGGGCTTATGATATTTGCCCTGGGTAACGATATCTTCCGCTTGTTTATGGGCAAGTTCTAAGTCACGGCAGTTTTTAGTAATTACTATTCACTACTAACCATTCACTAAATATGGCAACAGGATTTTTTAAAGTTCCGCAGTCAATTAACGAACCGGTAAAAAACTATGCGCCGGGCAGTAAAGAAAGGATTGAACTAAAAGCCAAACTAAAGGAGATGCGCGCCGAAGTACGCGATATACCTATGTATATCGGCGGTAAAGAAATCCGCGAGGGTAAAAAAGTAACACTGCACCCGCCGCACGACCACAAGCACCTGCTGGGCCATTATTACAGAAGCGAAAAGAAACACGTAAAGCAGGCTATAGATGCAGCGCTGTCTGCGCGCAAAAAATGGTCGGCCATGAGCTGGGAGCAGCGTGGCGCTATCTTCTTAAAGGCTGCTGAACTTATTGCCGGACCTTACCGTGCCGAACTGAACGCCGCAACCATGTTGGGCCAGAGCAAAAACGCGTTTCAGGCAGAGATTGATTCTGCCTGTGAGATTATAGATTTCCTGCGCTTCAATGTGCAGTTTATGACCGAGATATACGCCATGCAGCCGGCCTCATCACCAGGTATATGGAACAGGTTAGAGTGGAGACCTTTGGAAGGCTTTGTGTTTGCATTAACCCCTTTCAACTTCACCGCTATTGCCGGTAACCTGCCCAGCTGCTGTGCGCTAATGGGTAACGTAGTAGTTTGGAAACCATCTGACGCGCAGGTGTATTCAGCGCAGGTGTTGATGAAGATTTTTAAGGCCGCCGGTGTACCCGATGGTGTTATCAATCTTATTTACCCCGATGGGCCCGAGGCAGGAGATGTTATTTTTCAGCACCCTGATTTTGCGGGCATCCACTTTACGGGCAGCACGGCTGTGTTTCAGGATATATGGAAAACTATTGGCAACAATATTCATAAATACAAAACCTACCCGCGCATAGTAGGCGAAACCGGTGGCAAAGATTTTATTCTTGCGCATCCATCAGCCGACCCTAAAGTAGTAGCTACGGCTATCAGCCGTGGTGCGTTTGAATACCAGGGGCAGAAATGCTCTGCGGCATCGCGCGCTTACGTACCGGCCGGGATATGGAATGCGGTGAAGAAGCAAGTACTGGAAGACCTTAGTACCATGAAGATGGGACCGACTGAAGACTTCACCAACTTTATAAATGCTGTGATAAACGAGCGTAGCTTTGATAAGCTGGCCGCTTATATAGATGGTGCGAAGAAAAGCAAAGACGCAAAGATTATAGCCGGTGGCAATTATGATAAACGCAAAGGTTATTTTATAGAGCCTACCATTATACAGGCTAAAGACCCTAAGTATGTAACTATGTGCGAGGAATTGTTTGGCCCGGTGCTTACGGTGTACGTTTACCCCGATGATAAGTTTGAAGAAACGATTAAGCTGGTAGATTCAACCAGTATGTATGCCCTTACCGGTTCTATCATTTCGCAAGACCGCTATGCTATAGAGATGGCAACCACCCGCCTGCAAAATGCAGCAGGTAACTTCTATATCAATGATAAACCAACCGGTGCAGTTGTAGGTCAGCAGCCATTTGGCGGCAGCCGCGGCTCGGGAACTAATGATAAAGCCGGCAGCCTTATAAACCTGATGCGCTGGGTAAGCCCACGCACTATTAAGGAAACATTTGTGCCACCGGTTGATTACAGGTATCCGTTTTTAGAGAAGGATAAGTAAAACCCCTCCTAAATCCTCCCCTAAAGGGGAGGACTTTAACAGCCAACAGCCGTGGTATGATACGAAAAGGAGTATTGATTATATTGTCTACACTATTTTCTCTTCTACTTGCTGAGGGCATTCTACGCCTTATCTACTCACAGGAAAACAAATTATTTGTCTGGCAACCCAATCTGCAACATACCTTTCACCCCGATTCTACTATCCTGTATGGCGTACACGGGCCATCAACCTTTACTATCAATTCGCAGGGTTTTCGCGGTGATGAATTTAAAAACGACGGCACCCAGAAGTACTTGTGCATTGGCGGAAGTACTACTGAATGCCTGTATCTTGATGATAAAGAAACGTGGCCTGCTCTGTTACAGGACAGCCTGAGTACTAAAGCTGGTAATAAGTATACCATCGGCAGCATAGGCAAAAGCGGTTGCACCACCCGCGAAAACTACGTACAGCTTAAATACTATGTACCCCAATTGGGCAAAGTAGACGGTGTTATAATAATGATTGGTATTAATGACCTGATGAAACGCCTTAGCCGCGATACCCTGTTTGAAAATAGTTTTAGGTTTACTCAGGCTATCGAAGACTCGTTTGTGAATACCATTTTTTTGAAACATGGCCGCGCTAATGAAAAGACCTGGTTTCGAAGAACAGCACTTTTTAAAGTGTTGCAAAATGCACTGCACAAAGCTAATCCGGTAAAGTGGGAAAGTGTGCAGGATGATAGGGGAGAAGTTTATCAGGCATGGAGAAATAACAGGCAGCATGCTTCGGCTTTTGTTGATTCGCTCCCTGACTTGAGCGCGGCGCTTGCAGAGTATGAGCGAAATTTACAAGCGATATACGCCGAGGCCCAAAGGCAACAGATGCAGTTGGTTCTTATAAACCAACCGGCCATCTATAAGGACAGCCTGAGTGAGTACGAGAACGGGTTGGTTTGGATGGGTGGCGTTGGCGATTTTCAAACAAAAGCGGGGTGCAGGTATTACTCGCCTAAAGCACTAAACGCTGCTTTGTTGCTTTATAACCAGCGTTTGAAACTCTTCTGCACCGGTAAGCCCGGAATTAAATTTATTGACCTTGCCACCCTATTACCCCGCGATACGTCTGTGTTTTACGATGATTGCCACTTTAACGAAAACGGTGCGCGGAAAGTAGCCGGCATTATTTCTGAACACCTGGTGCATTAACATTTGTGAACGTGTTAAAACTTTTGACTTAATAGAGCGTTATTTGTACAATGAAAGTGAAGGCGGTATTTCAATTATTACTTTATGTGGCTATACCCCTGGCTATAGGTGGCATGTCGGGCTATTTTTCTGCCGATGCCACGCAGGGCGAATGGTTCATGAACCTTAATAAGCCCTCATTCAACCCGCCTGATAGCGTGTTTGGCCCGGTATGGACGGTGCTTTACGCGCTTATGGGCGTTTCGCTTTTTTTAATT
>DATGXP010000540.1:0-12160 GCA_035298845.1 Chitinophagales bacterium | reverse complement strand
TGCTGTTAGCCAGCAGCGAAGTTGGATAACCCACGCGGGCTGAAAGGCCGGTAGTATATTCCACCAACTGCTTCAGGTGCTTTAGCTGTGAGCCACCACCGGTAATAACTATACCCGCATTAAGCGAGTTAGCATAGCCCGAGCTCTTAATTTCGAAATACACTTGCGCAAAAATTTCTTCGATACGGGCATTGATAATGCTGGCCAGAGTGCGCATAGAAATCTCCTTTCTATCGCGGCCGGCAATACCCTGTATAGAGATAATCTCATTCTCGTGTGTTTCGCTAGGCAGCGCGCTACCAAAGGCAACTTTCAGCTTCTCAGCCTGGTTGCGCAGCATTTTGCAGCCTTCCATAATATCTTCGGTAATGATATTACCGGCAAAAGGAATAACCGCAGTATGACGGATGATGCCATCTTTAAATATCGCTACGTCGGTTGTACCACCACCAATATCAACCAGCACTACACCGGCTTCCATTTCTTCATCGTGCAATACGGAGGCAGAAGATGCCAATGGCTCAAGAATCAATCCAAGCATTTGCAGGTCTGAGCGCTCTACGCATTTTTTTATGTTTTGAGCAGCCGCTACCTTACCGGTAATAATGTGGAAGTTAGCCTCTAAGCGGCTACCGCACATTCCAATAGGATCCTTAATGCCGTGCATATTATCCACGGTAAACTCCTGGGGCAATACGTGTATAATGCGCTCGCCCGGGTCTAGCGCCAGGCGGTGCATATCTTCTACCATATCTTTAATGTGGCGGCGTGTAATTTCTTCATCTGAAGTAGGCAAAGTATATATACCACGGTTTTGCTTGCTGGCAATGTGCTGACCGGCAATACCTACGTATACCACGTTTATTTTGTGGCCGCTCTGCTTTTCGGCATCGGCTATCGCTTCTATAATAGCATCGGTAGTTTGCTTTATATTGGTTACCTCTCCACGCGTAACACCATACGATGGAGCCTTGCCCAGGCCCAGTATTTTCAGTTTGCCGTACTGGTCGCGCTGCGACACAATACAGGCAATTTTGGTGGTGCCTATATCAAGGCCAACAATTATCGGGTTTTCTTTGGTTTGGTTAGTTGCCATATAAAATATTGAGTAATTTGTATTGTGTATTGAGATTAAATCCTGTTTTCATTTATTGCATTGCTGCTATTTGCACCGAGTCGCGTTTTTCGCACACCACCTGGTTCATATACCGCAGGTCTATTGTTTTATACTTTTTCCATCCGGTTTTTCTCAGCCCTTCGGTATAAAATATTTTTAACCGCTTTAGCTTGTCTTCCAGGTTTTCCTGCGCATTACCCAAGTGAATAATGTGCGTATTTACCTTTGGTATCAGGTCCATATAACCGCTATCGGTTACATATACCTGGTCTATCAGCGCGGCTAAAAACTCATCCTTGTTCACGTAACCTATCAGGTTGAAAAGAGCGGCCTGCACGGCGCTATCGCGTTTAGCGCTGGTGTGCGTTTGCACACTGCCTACTGCTACAGCTACGTGTGGCGTAAAGTTAGGGTTGAGGGGTATGCGCTCATTGTTTTGGCTTAGATAATAGCCCACACCATCGCTGTTGAGTATCCGAAGAACTGGACGTTTCTGCACCAGTGTTACGGTAACGTTTTGCTGCTGGTCTACAAATATTTCGGCATTGTCAACAAATGGATTTTTCTCCATTTCGCGCTCCAGCGTCCGAAAATCAATAGCCGATAAACGCTTGCCTACAATATTCTCACCGGTAAGGTGATTAACACGTTCTACAATTTCCTTTTCGTTTAAAAACGCCAGGCCCGAATCGTAATCAATTTTAACCTGCAGGCTTTTACAGGTCAATTCGTTCTGCTTTTGAATGGCTGAAGTGAGCACTACCACAAATAACGCAGCCCCCGAAAGCACCGCTGCAATCGTGAGTAGTTTTTTGAGTATGCGCCAGAATTTCTTCATTACGTTAGTGTAGCCCAAATGTGAGCTACAACCATGTAATATCAACGCATACTTGTTGACAGAAATTGTGAATGGGAGTAGAAGTGAATAGAAGAAAAGACAGCGAATTTTAACGCTTTTCTAATACTTCTTTTATCGGCGCCAGGTATTTATCTATATCACCAGCGCCTATAGTAACCAGCACTTCGAACTTGCCGGCCTTAATAAAATCCACCAGTTCGCCTTTTGTAATCAAATGCTTTTCACCGTTTGTAAGCTGGTTGAAGATAAGTTCGGAAGTTACACCCTCTACCGGCAATTCTCTTGCAGGGTAAATATCGAGTAAAACTACTTCATCCACCTTGCTTAATTGTTCAGCAAACTCCTTAGCCAGGTCTTTGGTACGGCTAAACAGGTGGGGCTGAAACACAGCCGTAATTTTGCTTTTAGGATAAATTTCCATCACACTTTCCAGCAACACACGAATCTCTTCGGGATGGTGGGCATAGTCATCTATAAAAACCAGTCCTTCTTTTTCATACAGCTTTTCAAAGCGCCTTCTTATCCCTTTAAAAGATGCAAGCCCCTTCTTTATCTGCTCATCGCTTACCTTTAATTCTTTGGCAATGGTAATGGCAGCTATGGCGTTTTCGATGTTATGAATACCACCTACATTAATTCGGAGGCTTTTCATTTCGGTGCCAAAGTAACTTACGTTAAACAGATAGCCGCCATCTACCACCCAATACTTGCTGCAATACACATCGGCAGTGGTATCGCTTAGCGAATAAAAAGCTTTGTCCAGCACAGGTAGCTTTTCTTCAATGCTCTGCCCTGCTTTCATTACCAGGAATCCATCCTCGGCTATTTTGTTAGTGAATTCAATAAAGGCTTCGTCAATTTTTTCCTTGGTTCCGTATATATCCAGGTGGTCGGTATCTACAGCGGTAATCACTGCCATATTAGGCGATAAGCGGTGGAAGGAACGGTCGAATTCGTCAGCTTCTATTACTACTACTTCTTGCTGTTTTGCACCACCAGTACCATTGCTCTGCACATAGTTAGAATTGAAGTTATTGCAGATACCGCCCAGAAAAGCGGTAACGGGTAGTCCCGCTTCTACCAGCAAATGGGCAATCATTGAGCTAACAGTAGTTTTGCCATGTGAGCCGGCCACGGCGATGGTAAACCGATCGGCAGAAATAATGCCTAGTACCTCGCTGCGCTTTTTAAGGTCGAAGTTATTGTCCTTATAAAAATTAAACCCTTTGTGGTCTTTAGGTATAGCTGGTGTGTAAACCACCAGGTCAATATCTTTTGGATAAAGGTTCAAATCGTCTTCAAAAACCACTTTGATGCCTTCCTGTTCAAGTTCTGCAGTCAGGGCTGTTTGCGTTTTGTCGTAACCACTAACATCTGCACCCAACGACTTAAAGTAGCGCGCCAGTGCACTCATGCCAATACCACCAATACCAAGAAAATAGATTTTTTTAAGGTCTTTCAGATTTTTCATGTGCGCAAACTTTCAAAAATTTTAGCACAATTAAGCAGTAAGATGTAATTACTGTTGCCCGGGTTAGCTTATTGCCCCGCTAAGGCCTTCTTTCCAATTGTAATAACACCCTTGGTTAAATAAGTGGGCAAGCGCATTACGGTCTATCCAGGGGTACTTGGCCAACATAAATACGCGAAGCTGATCTTTAAGTTCCTGCTCCTGAATTGTTTGCTTTTGGTCGCTGATTTTTTCGAGCGTGGTTTCCATAAACCTCACCCCATCGTTCAATGCAGCTTTACAAATAGAGTTGTAATTGTCCAGCTGTTCTTTAGTTAAATAATTATACTTTTTAAATAATCGTTGCTGAATAGGCTTCAGCCAGTTTTCGCCAAACTCCATAGCAAATACTAAACCGGTGTTTAGTATTTCAGCCTCGCTAGGTTTCTTCCAAAATAGTTTAGAAATAAAATCTATTCTCATTTGTAAGGTTAAAGCTATGCAAAAAAGCTGACATGCTTTACGATTTACGTAAAATAGTTTTACCCGGATTTTATACCTGAATTCCGGTAGCTTTTATTACTTCTTCAACAATTCTATCAGCCGCGTTGGGTATTGCCATCTGCTTAATACTGATACTGAGCTCTTCTTGCAAAGGTGCATTACTTAAAAGATCAAAGGCTGCACCTATCAGATTCACACGTGCCTCATCGTCTTTAATCATTAACGCCGCTTTTTTCTTTACCAGGGCCATGGCGTTGTGCGTTTGATGGTCTTCCGAAACATTAGGCGAAGGAACCAGGATAACCGGCTTGCCGACTAACTGCAACTCGGCTATAGAAAGTGCCCCTGCGCGCGATACTATCACATCTGCGCAGGCATAAGCATAATCCATCCGGTCTATAAACATGTGCGCATGCAGATTATATACGCCGCTGGCAATTTGCTGGCATTCATCAAAATATGTTTTACCTGTTTGCCATATTATCTGCACATCGCTTTCCCTTATACGTTCAATAGCAACCTCAACACTTTTGTTAAGTGTTTTGGCACCCAGGCTGCCACCTATAATCAATATAGTCTTCTTCTGACCGCTTAAGCTAAAATGATTAAGTGCTTCTTCGCGGTTAACGTTCATGTTAACTATACTCTCGCGCACCGGGTTGCCGGTTAGCACAATTTTATCTTTAGGAAAAACCTTTTCCATACCCTCATATGCTGTGCAAACTACTTTAGCATTGCGTGCAAGTATTTTATTCGTAACACCGGCAAAAGAATTTTGTTCTTGTATTACTGTAGGCACACCGGCAAAACTTGCCGCCCTAAGCAATGGTCCACTGGCATAGCCACCCACACCCACAGCTACATCTGGTTTAAAATTTCTAATAATCCTGTAGGCTGCGAACAAGCTGCCGGCCAGCTTAAACGGAAGTGAAATATTCTTTACAATCGAGCCTCGCTGAAAGCCCGCAATAGTAAGTCCCTTAATCTGGTAGCCTGCCTGCGGCACTTTTTCCATTTCCATGCGGCCATTGGCACCAACAAACAAAATTTCAGCTGAGGGATTCCTTTTCTTTATAGCATTGGCAATAGCTATAGCCGGAAAAATGTGCCCCCCGGTTCCACCTCCTGCTATTATTAGTCTCAAATTTTTCAAAACACTATTATTGAATGGTTACTGTAACATCGGTATTTTCACCGCTTTTTACACTTACATCTGCCGAGCCGGTAATTGGAAATATACTGTCAAAGTTTTCGGCAGTAACCCGGTAATCGCCTGGCTTTAAATCGCTGATAACTGCCTGACCTAATGAATTAGCTTCAGCAGCAGACACTCTTGTAATATCAGGCAGTTTCTCTACAATCATAGTAGCGTATGGCACAGGTTGCATAGAGGGTCTTTGCACAGTTACTTTAATACTTCCTCCTTTTTCGCAGGATGAAATAAAAAGGCAAATAAGTGCGGATAGCAGAATGAGCGCCTTTTTCATAACATTTGGATTTAGTTATTTCTTACAAAGCATTTAAAGCAGGGTTATTGTATTGTAACATTTACATCAATCCGTTCGCCTTTTTTTACTGTAGCTAAAGTGGCGCCGGTAAGGTTTGTATCGCCCGCAGCCTGTGCGTATACCAGGTAATCGCCATCTTTTAAGTCTACGGCCGCCACACCAAACTGGTTAGCAGTGGCAGTACCTGCCTGTGTAACAGAATCGGATTGATACACTGTTACCAAGGCATAAGGAGCATAATCTAAAGCCTGGCCGGCTAACTGCTGTTTTACGTAAACGGTAACAGTACCTTCTTTTTTACAAGAAGTTATTCCCAATGCTACAAATAGTAATAAGATAACAAATAGCTTTTTCATAGTGAGGCTAAATTAATTATTCCATGGCTAACGCCTTTTCATCCTCAATATTACGGGAAACAGAGAGAATAATACCAAAAGCTATAGAGGTAAAAATAACCGAACTACCGCCCATACTTACTAATGGCAGGGTAACGCCGGTAACCGGTAGCAGGTTCACGGCCACTGCCATATTTATCATGGCCTGCGTAACCAATGCTATGCCCAGCCCTACTGCAAGCAGAGCACCAAAAGCTTTGGGCGCTTTTATCACAATCCGCACACACCTATACAAAAAGAATAGGTATAGCAATACAATCAGCGCACCACCAATAAGCCCATACTCTTCAATAATAATTACGTATATAAAATCGTTGTAAGCTTGTGGCAAAAAGTTACGCTGATCGCTGCCTCCGGGGTTTAGCTTAAACAAGCCCCCCTTGGCAATAGCAATTTTTGCCTGTTGAACCTGGTAGTCTTCGTCCTCCGTATCGCGGTGCTGGGTAAAATTCTCTATACGGTTTTTCCAGGTATGGGTACGGCCTTTCAGCATTGTTTCGGGCAAAACGAAAAGTAAAAGTATGAAGATAGAAGCTGCCACCAGGCTTACTCCAAACAACATAAAAATGTGCTTAAGTGCAATACGCCCGATAAACATTACAAATACCGAAGTACAAAACAAGATGGCTGCCGTAGACAGGTTCTCGGGTGCGATAAGGATACAGGTTAAAACTATAGGTAAAAGTATGGGCAGGAATGCTTCTTTAAAATCGGTAATCTGGTCTTGCTTAAGCGATAATTGCCGCGCCAAAAACATAATAAGCGCCAGTTTGGCCAAATCGGATGTTTGAAAGGTGAGACCGACTACCGGCAACGTAATCCACCGGTTAGCATCGTTAAGCGATTTGGTAAAAAACATAGTATAAACAAGCAAAGGGATAGACACCACCCACAATATCTGCGCTATGCGCGAGTAATATTTGTAATCTATCATGTGCGTGGCAAACATCAGTAGTATGCCAAATACAGCTAACGCAATTTGCTTGATAAGGTAGTAGCTGCTATCTACCTCTTTGGCATAGGCCAATGTACCGGTTGCGCTATAAACAGCAAGCATAGAAATGCCGAAAAGCATAAGCACCACCATCCAGATGCTTTTATCGCCACGTAAAAAACTCCAGCCTGTTTCTATTGCCTTATTCATTATTTGGCAGTTTACAGATGGCAAGTGGCGGTTAAACCACAGCCTATCTATTAATTAATTACTTCTCCAGTTGCTTAAAGCAATTCACTAACTCTTCTTTATCGTCAAAGTGATGTTTCACTCCCTTTATCTCCTGGTATTTTTCGTGCCCTTTGCCAGCCAGCAGAATTATATCTCCTTTACCAGCCAGGGTAACCGCCGTTTTTATCGCTTCTCTCCTGTCTGCTATGGTTAGCACTTTGCGCTTATCGGTTACCGGCACACCTTCGTTCATCTGACGGAGTATTTCGGCGGGGTCTTCACTTCTTGGATTGTCGCTGGTAAGTATTACCTGGTTGCTATACCTGCAGGCTATCTCTGCCATTACCGGTCGCTTGGCAGCATCTCTATCGCCACCACAGCCTACTAAAGTAATCACGTGCTCTACACCGCTACGCACTGCCTGAATTGTCTGTAATACATTTTTAAGTGCATCAGGCGTGTGTGCATAGTCCACTATACCCACTACTTTTTCTACCGGCGACATTATCTGGTCGAAACGGCCCTCAGGTGGCGTTAAAGATGAAAGCACCGTTAATGCTTCTTGCTTATCTACCCCCAGCAACCTGGCCACAGCATATACTGCTGTAAGGTTATAAGCATTGAACTCGCCTATTAGTCGCGTGTGCATTTCAATACCATCTATATCCAATTGCAAACCGGTTACATTATTATCTACCACTTTGCATTTAAAGTCGGCAGGAGATTTTAGCGCATACGTTTGCTTATTGGCTTTTGTATTTTGCTGCATTACCCGGCCATTGCGGTCATCTAAATTGGTAAGCGCAAAAGCCGTAGCCGGCAGTTCATCAAAAAAACGTTTTTTGACCTTCAGATAGTTCTCAAACGTTTTATGATAATCAAGATGATCGTGCGTGATATTGGTAAACACACCTCCTGTAAATTGCAAACCCTCAATACGGTGCTGGTGAACGGCATGTGAACTAACCTCCATAAAACAATATTCGCAGCCGGCATCTACCATTTGTTTCATTAGCGCATTCAGCGCGATTGCGTTGGGGGTAGTATGGGTACTTGGTATTATGTCTTCGTTAATCTGGTTGTGCACGGTAGATAGCAGGCCAACATTTGCGCCGAGCTTTCTGAAAAGGCGGAACAACAATGTAACGGTAGATGTTTTACCATTGGTACCGGTAACACCTACCACCTTCATTTTAGCCGAAGGGTTATCGTAAAAATTACCGGCAAGCTGACCAAGTGCTTTTGCGCTGTTAGTTACCTTTACATAAGTAACGTTCCCATTTAGTTGAGCAGGCAATACTTCGCACACAATAGCCACTGCACCTTGCTCAATACACTTATCTATGTAAGTATGTCCATCACTGGCGGTGCCCTTTACAGCAATAAAACAGTCACCGGGCTTAACCTTCCGACTATCCATTTGCAGCGCTGTTATAGCAACATCACCCGGACCGGCAGTTTGCAGCACAGCTACATTATTTAATATGGCAGACAGCGATTTCATTCTATCGTATCTTAAGTGTTACCAGCGTAAGAATAGCCAGCAGAATGCCTACAATCCAAAAACGCGAAACTATCTTGCTTTCGTGCATACCCAGTTTCTGAAAATGATGGTGCAAGGGGCTCATCAGGAAAATACGGCGGCCTTCTCCAAATTTTCTCTTGGTATATTTAAAATAACTTACCTGCATCATTACGCTCAGGTTCTCTACCAGAAAGATTCCGCACATTACAGGTATCAGTAATTCTTTACGCACAATAATGGCTAGCACAGCAATTATACCACCAAGTGCCAGTGAACCGGTATCGCCCATAAACACTTGCGCCGGATATGCGTTGTACCATAAAAAACCAATACAAGCACCTACAAAGGCTGCAATAAAAATTACCAACTCGCCCGAGTTGGGTATATACATTATATCCAGGTAGTCGGCAAATATGATGTTACCAGACACATATGCAAAGACCAGCAGCGTGACCCCCACAATAGCGCTGGTGCCTGTGGCCAGGCCATCTATACCATCGGTAAGGTTGGCGCCATTGCTTACCGCAGTAATAATAAATATCACCACCGGTATAAATATCAACCAGGCATACTTACCCCAGTCCTTATTTATACTGCTAAGTATAACCGAGTAATCTATCTCATGGCTCTTTATAAACGGAATAGTAGTGGTAGGTGCTTTTTCGGTAAGCATATAATGCACCCGCAGGTTATCGTCCGTTACTTTAGTTATTCTATCGCTGCTGTATTTATAAATTTCTCCTTGCGGTATCTCTTCTTTCGTAATTACACTTTTATTAAAATACAATGTAGTACCCACAATTATGCCTATGCCTATTTGGCCTATTATTTTAAACGTTCCAGCTAATCCCTTTTTATCTTTCTTAAAAACTTTAATGTAGTCATCGGCAAAACCAATTAAACCGAGCCACACAGTGGTAATAAGCATTAAGACAATATAGATGTTATCCAGCCTTGCAAACAACAAAGTAGGTATAAGTATAGAACCCAGTATGATAAGCCCACCCATAGTAGGCGTACCCTTCTTTGCATTCTCTCCGGCCAAACCTAATTCGCGTATAGTTTCACCTATCAGCTGCTTGCGCAACATAGCTATCAGCTTTCCGCCATACAACATCGATATGACTAGCGATAACAGCACTGCTGCCGCTGCACGGAAAGAGATAAAGTTGAACAAACCCGCACCGGGAAAGTCAAACTGGTTATCCAGAAATTTAAATAGGTAATAAAGCATAGGTTATAGTTTAGAACTTAGAACCAGGAACCAAGAGCCCGGATTATTACAACTGAACTACGGCTTCTCTGAATTTTTTACCCCTATCTTCATAGTTTTCAAACAAATCGAAAGATGCACAGGCTGGTGAAAGCAATACGCAATCGCCGGGATTACCAAGTTGGTAAGCCATACGCACAGCATCGTTCATATTGGTTACGTTGACCATAATATCTACCATTTTACCAAAAGCAGAATGCAGCTTGGTATTATCTATACCCAGGCATATCATTCCTTTTACCTTCTTTTTAACCAACTGCTCCATTACAGTATAATCGTTACCCTTATCTATACCCCCGGCAATCCAAATAACCGGCTTGGTCATACTCTCAAGGGCATACCAGCTGCTGTTTACATTGGTAGCTTTGCTATCGTTAATAAATTCGATGTTGCGAACCTTAGCCACCGTTTCCATACGGTGCTCTAACGATTTCATGTCCGCAAGGCTCTCGCGAATCTGCTCCTTCCGCAGTCCGTAAGCGTTAGCTACTATCCCAGCTGCTAACGAATTGTAAACGTTGTGACGTCCACTTAGTCCTAGTTCCTGAATGCTCATAATGAATTGGTTTTGTTTATGGTTTATAATGATGTTGTCATTTTTTACAAATCCTCCTTCGGCAAACTCTTTATCATAGCCGAAAGGGATTTTTTGCGCCTTGGTGGCATACCGGTCAAGGTTTGCCATTGTTATTTCATCATCGGCGCAATAGATGAAAATGTCTTCTTCAGTCTGGTTCTTCGTTATCTTAAACTTCGATTCTACATAATTCTGCAACTCGTAGTTATACCGGTCCAGGTGGTCAGGCGTTATGTTCGTAAGCACCGCTACATTCGGACGAAACGTATCTATGTCATCTAACTGAAAGCTCGATATCTCCAGCACGTAGTAGTCAAAACTTTCGGTTGCTACCTGGTAAGCAAAGCTCTTACCTATGTTACCGCCCAAACCTACATTAAGGCCACCGGCTTTAAGAATGTGATATGTAAGCGCCGTGGTAGTTGTTTTACCATTAGCACCGGTTATACCCACTATCTGTGCATTGGTAAACCAGCTGGCAAACTCAATCTCGCTTACAATCTTTACACCTTGCTTGCGCAGTTTCTTTACCATCTCTGCCTTCTCAGGTATACCAGGGCTTTTCATCACTACATCGGCATTCAATACTTTCTCTTCGGTATGTTTTCCTTCTTCGTATTCTACTTTATGTTCTTCCAGCAGCTTTTTATACTGGTCTTTTATTTTGCCTGCATCGCTTACAAAAACCTCATAGCCTTGCTTAAGCCCTAACACCGCAGTGCCAAAACCACTTTCTCCGCTACCAAGAATTACTAGACGCTTTTTCATTTTCCTCTTACTTCAATTCTATTTGAATACGCATACCTTTTACCAATGCTGCTCCTGCCGCTACACTTTGCTTAACTACACTACCGTGGCCGGCAACAGCCACTTTCATCCCCATCGATTCCAACAGATACAAGGCATCTTTCAAACTCATACCGGTTACATCCGGTACCAGGCCCGCTTCCATTTCATTCTCATTAAGTGCTATTTGGTGCCCGTTAGAACTTGCCGTAGCCCATTCGCTGTTTACATCCTCTACCTTAACACCCAAAAAGCGATAGATACGCGCAAGGTCAATAGCGCTTGCTTTTTGCACTACCGGTATCTTGTTATCTGCTATTTGCTTATTAATTGCCTTGTGCATACCCAGTGAGAGTGAGTAAACCTTATCAGCCACCTCTTTAAAGATTGCACCAGCCACTACGTTACCATAATAACCGTTCTGCGATGGCGAGTTAATCACCACTATCATTGAGTATTCTGGCGCCCCAGCAGGGAAGTAACCACAGAAACTTGCCTGGTAAACTTTCCTACCGCCATTCTTGTAACCGGCTTTGCCTTGTGCTATTACCGCAGTACCGGTTTTACCAGCTACGTGCAGGTAATCGGTTTTTAAGTTGGTAGCAGTACCGTTTTCTACCACACCGCTCAAAATATCCTGCAACTGGCTTATCGTTTTAGGGCTGCAGATTCTTTCGTTCAACACCACAGTAGTAGATGAGTCAACCGTCTTGTTATACTCCTTGATCTTATCTACCAGGTAAGGCTTTACCATAGTACCGCCGTTAGCAATAGCATTGTAAAACATAAGCGTATGCAATGGTGACACCTGTAACTCATAACCGTGAGCGATGTAAGCCGCCGATACCCCACTCCATTTTTCGGGCGCAGCCAGCATAGGCTTAGCAGCACCTGGCAGTTCTATATCTATCGGCTTTGTAAAACCAAACTTCACTAGGTTGTTGTAAAACTTCTGCGGTGCGCTTCCATAGTTATCAAAAGCCAGCTTAGCCATTACCACG
>DATGXP010000539.1:0-1730 GCA_035298845.1 Chitinophagales bacterium | reverse complement strand
CTGTTGGGCCCACCCACAAAAAACTGCTTTACAAATGGCAGCGCTTTAGAGTTGCCGTAGGGTACACCTATACCCGCATAAGTGCGCATGGCAAACATGCTGTGGTTATCCATCCTGAAATGGTTGCGCAGGTCGCCATCTATACGGAAGAACTGAGAGAAGGGCCTTTTGGCAATTAAATATGTTTGGTTGGCGCTCTTTAGGTTTGCCAGCCTGAAACCGCCATACAGAACATTGCCCGCGGTTTCCATATTGGTGCGGAAATAGGTAGTTATCCTATCCTTATCGCTGCGCTGGCTATTGTAGGTAAAAGTGTAGTTAGGGCCTATAATAACTTGCTCTTCAAAGCTGCTTTTAAGTATGGGGTTTAGGCTTAGCCGCCGTTCAAATTCATCGCCACGCTTGGGTAGCAGGTAAAAGCTGACTGCTATTGGGTTGAACAAGTGTGTCTTGAACCTGTTCTCTGCCCACTCGTAACCAAACGATGCGTTGAAGTGGTGCAACTGATACAGAAAGGCTACGAATCCCAGGGTATCAAAATCGAAACGGTGCTCAAAGTTGTATCCAATGTTAATACGGGTGCGCGGGTTGGTGTTGCGCGAAAATATCTTAGCCCTGAAAGGCACCAGGAACTTATTGATGTAGTAAGTTACATTGGCCGAGGCGGTGGCATTCATCACCTGCACATTTTCTTTCTTGCTAAACTTGAGCTGTACCCCGCTCGAGAGGTCAAACAAGAGTTGGTCGGCCCCTTTGGTCAGGTTCTTGTTTTTATACGATAGAGTGGCCGCCGTGCCAAAGAACCCCTCATTGGTTACATTCAACTCTCCACTGGCCATTACACCTTGCCGGGGCGCGGGGGTAAGCGATATAATACAATCGAGGTAGTTGCCGGGGGCATCTTTTACTTTTGCATAGTCTATACTTATAAACTTAAATGCACCCAGTATAGAAAAGCGATTGATAGTACGGGTCTCTTTGCTTTTCATAAACAGGTCATCGTGTTTAAAGTAAACCGCATCTATCAGCACGCCTTTTCTGAAGTTGGGTTTTTGCGCTATCAGCATGTATTCGCCTGCCATTACTGTATCGCGCCTTGTAGAATCGCCAAGAAGGTCGGGAGAGTAGTCAGATACTATATAAATGTTGTTGATACGGTATTGCTCGTGCTGGGTGCTATCGCTGGGTTGGTTAATAGTAATTTTAATGTTTACTACTTGTCGGGTTGTAAATGTATCGAAATCGAATGTTACGTACTCACGGCTAAAAAAGAAGAAGCCACTATTGCGCAATACAGTTTCTATCCTTTCCCGCTCATTCTTAAGGTTTAATACACTAAAACCGTCGCCTTTTTTAAGAAAAGTGTTTTTTCGGCTTTCCCGCACTATCGAATCGCAGGTGTTATGGCCGTTTGGCAGAGATATATCTCCCAGTTTCCATTGCAGGTTAGTGTGTACATTGTATATTACCCTGGTGCGCTTCTTTTTGGTAACAACACTGTCGGTAACCGTGCGGTTAAAGTAGCCGTAATTCCATAGGTAGTTTTCCATGCTGGCTATACTTTTCTCAGCCAGCGTAGAGTCGTATACTACCGGCGCCTCGCCCACTTTATCTATAATCCACTGCTTAAACTTAGTTAGCTTTTTACCCCGTGTGGCACTGTGGTAAAGCCACATACGGAAGGGCAAAATCTGGAAGAAACGCACATTAGGTTTTTGGGCGGCTATTTT
>DATGXP010000538.1:0-2704 GCA_035298845.1 Chitinophagales bacterium | reverse complement strand
CACAGGCTTGCTTCAGAGACCCCGAGGGAACACAAGGTGCTATAGGTAGTGCCCGAGCCGTTGCTTATTTCTACATGCTGGTTGTTGGTGCTGTTGTAGTCAAAGTGGCGGGTGTAGTTAAGCGAGCTGCTGCCTATTCCCCGGTGCTGTTGCTGTTATATATTCACAGCAGAGGCCCACCATATTTATTTTTCTAGCGGAGACCACGCCCGGTACAAAAAATGTAATATCACATAAAAATATGTTTTATATAATATACAGTTTATACTCTTGCGTTCAAATTTATTCCGGCAAAATTTCCCATGCCTCTATTATTTTGGTTTCGTCATCAGTTGGGATATACGATTGTGTTACATAATGACCAACCTGGTTATCCTTAGTTACAAAAGTTTCTGGATATCTTTCGAGTGTTGCGAAAAGGGGGGAATTGCATTGTGGACATAAGCTGTGCTTTGCAATATCCCTAACAGTCAAATTACATGTTAAAGGATTTTCCATATCTATAACAAACAACTCGCCACAATTTGTACAAATTGCTAGAAGCAATTTATATCCGTCTTGAACAGGACAAAATATTTCGTTATTATATTTTCCATGAGCTTCCACAAAGGTGGAATACACGCGCATTTTTCTTTTTTTCATTGAATCTGTTTTCCTACCGAATATCCATAACGGATTAAAAAATTAGTGGTTCCTGGAGCCCTGAGGGAAGGCGCCATCAGAATACTTGCATCTTGAGTAAACGGTAAGGGCTGGCTAAAATACCCTGATGGAGGATTAATTTCTAGCACGGTGCCCTCAGTATATTTGAGCTCAAATACAGCTGGTGTCATTTCTGGGCAATGATATTGAAATTCTGCTATTGCCCCATCAATCGTGTTGTCAAAATAAATACCATCGTTGCCTAGTCTTCCTGCAGCTCCTGACCTATAAAACCCATTTTGCGTTGTTGATACCGCAAAAGATGGGTTTATGGCTCTATATCCTGTTTGAATACTAATTGATGTATTACCTAAAATCTCGGCTTGTTGGATACCGAGATTTCCAAGTTCAATATTAATTGAGTTCAATTGCTTTAACTCCGTTGCTATTGCGCTACTGCCGGCTCCCGCTGTTCCGGGTGTTCCCACGGCTCTGCGTGGGACAACTCGGAACTACTAATAATCCGGAGTGTTTAACTCCGTTATTGGCTGTTCGCATTCACCATGCCTCCATCCTACCAATCACATAAATCAAAGTTCAGACAATAAAAAAACCCCGCTCTTTCGGGCGGGGTTGCCGCCTATAGTTTAAAAACCATGGCAACATCCAACTTCTTTATCCCTTTGCAGGGTTACTTTCTCTTTATTCAGGACTAAAAAGAAAAGGTTAATAGCTAATCGGGATGCAAATCTAAGGGTAATTTCCCGTTAACTATTAACCTTTAACAAAACTATTTATTACTTCTTGTCGTCTCCTTTAACCTCCTCATACTGAACATCTTGCACATCATCGCCACCAGGTGCTGCGCCGGTTGCGCCGTTAGCTGCCGCCTCAGGGCCAGCCTGCTGCTGGGTAGCGTTGTAGATATCCTGGCTGGCTGCCTGCCATACCGTATTCAGGGTTTCTGCTGCCTTATCCATAGCCTCCAGGTCGTTAGCTTCCTTGGCTTTCTTCAGGTCCGCAAGGGCAGATTCAATCGGAGCTTTCTTATCGGCAGGTATTTTATCACCTACTTCTTTCAGTTGCTTTTCGGTCTGGAAGATTAAAGAGTCGATCTGGTTAGCCTTTTCAGCCGCCTCACGTGCCTTCTTATCGGCATCTTCGTTGGCTTTGGCTTCATTCTTCATCTTCTCAATCTCTTCTTTGCTCAGGCCGCTGTTAGCTTCTATACGGATGCTTTGCTCCTTACCGGTACCCTTATCCTTAGCATGTACGTGTACTATACCGTTGCTGTCTATATCAAAGGTTACTTCAATTTGCGGTGTACCGCGCTGTGCAGGTGGTATATCGCCCAGGTGGAAACGTCCCAGTGTGCGGTTATCCTTTGCCATGGCGCGCTCGCCCTGTAGTACGTGTATCTCTACCGATGGCTGATTATCTACCGCTGTGGTAAACACCTGCGACTTTTTGGTAGGTATAGTTGTGTTGGCATCTATCAGGCGGGTCATTACATTACCCATAGTTTCAAGACCTAACGAAAGCGGTGTTACATCCACCAGTACTATATTGTCTTTCACTTCGCCGCTCAAAATACCACCTTGTATAGCTGCACCTACGGCTACCACCTCATCGGGGTTAACACCCTTGCTTGGCTTTTTACCGAAGAACTTCTCTACCACTTCCTGAATTTTAGGTATACGGGTTGAACCACCTACCAGGATTACATCATGAATATCAGAAGGTGAGTAACCAGCATCTTTCAGGGCCTGGCGGCACGGAGCCAATGTTCTTTCTACCAGTGCATCGCTCAGCTGCTCAAATTTAGCGCGGGTTAGTTTGCGCACTAAGTGCTTAGGCACACCATCTATAGCAGTGATGTATGGCAGGTTGATTTCAGTTTCCTGCGATGATGAAAGTTCAATCTTTGCTTTCTCAGCAGCTTCTTTTAAGCGCTGCAGGGCCATAGGGTCCTTACGCAGGTCGGTTCTTTCTTCAGCCTGAAACTCGTTAGCCAGCCACTGGATAATTTCGTTATCAAAGTCATCGCCACCCAGGTGCGTAT
>DATGXP010000537.1:0-3157 GCA_035298845.1 Chitinophagales bacterium | reverse complement strand
CAGGGTACCCTGGCGGCCACGGCCTGGCTGTTTGCCTTACAGCATCAAGTTACTTTACCAATACAGTATAACTTCATTGCCGATTATAACCGGGCATCAATTAAGTATAGAGGCGGATTGTCTTTCTCTATAGGCTTTTCTGAACAACTGGTGCAACCCCGTTTTATACATATCTATCACCATTGGGGCGATGAAAGTTGGGCTGTATGGCGCGATGTAAAAGAACATATTCTTAAGACCCATGTTGCCTGAAAATAAAATAGTACACGCTTTATGGATTGGTAACTCGCTTAGCAAGCTGGAGCTGCTTTCTATAGCATCTTTTATTGCTAAAGGGCATACCTTTCATTTGTGGTTATATGATGCTGTGCCTACCGCTTTGCCAACGGGTGTAATAGTAAAAGATGCTGCCGAGATAATACCCCGCGAGCGCGTGTTTAACTATAAGTTTGCCAGCAAGTTTGGCCACGGCAAAGGCAGCTATGCCGGTTTTTCAGATATTTTCAGATACAAACTGCTTTACGAAAAAGGTGGATGGTGGGTAGATATGGATGTTACCTGTTTGCAGCCTCTTGATTTTGATACTCCCTACTTTTTCAGAAGCCACCACGATTTGAAGGTAGTAGGCAACGTAATGAAATGCCCGGTTGGCAGCCTGTTAATGAAGCAATGCTATGAAGAGGCTATACAAACCGTAGATGAAAACAATACCGATTGGCTAAAGCCTATAGAAATACTTAACAGGCATATTGAGTTGTTGGATTTGGTAAAGTATATCCACCCCGATGTAAGCAACGAAGACCGCTGGCATGCTACCAGCCGCTTTATATGGCACAGCGACCCATTGCCACCTCATTGGTATTTTATACACTGGCAAAACGAAGAATGGCGTAAAAATGCAGTTAGCAAAGCTGACTTTTATCGGCATTCAGTGTTGGCAAAACTGATGGCCCTTTATGGCTTGTATCAAATGCCGGGGCCAACATTTGCAAAAGGGGTAAATACAGTTCGCCATAGTTCTTATTTTCGGGCGCTGGAAAACCTGTTACTGGCCGATATATGATTTTAACCAAAGAAACTATTAATGCATATAACCGTTCGCGCAATTGCGTAAACGATAGTATAGTGTGCCATGCGCCGGTTACTAACCTCAACTTTGAGCAGACCGGCGATGTACGGGCATGTTGTTATAACTATAAGCATGTGCTGGGGAAATGGCCACAGCAGAGCATAAAGCAAATATGGACCGGCGAAAAGGTAAAAGCACTAAGGGGCTTTGTAGCAGCTAACGACCTGGGCGGCGGTTGTATTGAGTGCGGTAAAATGATAGAGAACGGTAATTACCAAGGCGTAAGGGCTAAGTATTACGATGAGTTTGCTACCGGTTTTTTGCGCCAGAAAATAGCTGATGTAAAGAATAGTTTTACAGGCGCCATTACTTACCCCAAGGTAATGGAGTTTGAGCTGAGCAACACCTGCAACCTGGAATGCGTAATGTGCAATGGCAGTTTCTCATCCAGCATTCGTAAGAACCGTGAAAAACTGCCTCCTATCATATCGCCTTATAATGAGAAGTTTGTAGATGAATTAGAAGAGTTTATTCCGCACCTTACCGATGCTAAGTTTTTAGGGGGCGAACCTTTTATGATAGATATATACCTGTCTATATGGGAGCGCATTTTAAAGATTAACCCTAATGTAAGGATACATATAACTACCAACGGTACTTTTCTAAACAACCGGATAAAGGATTTGCTGGCCGGGCTCAAGGCAGGTATTATCCTCTCTATAGATTCTGTAGTAAAAGATACGTATAGCAAAATAAGGGTAAATGGAAATTATGAAAAGGTAATGGAAAATCTTACCTACTTTATAGAATATACCCGTCAAAAAAAGACGTTCATATCTATGGCTGCCTGCCCTATTACTTACAATTGGAAAGAGTTGCCCGGTATGCTGGAGTTTTGCCTTGAAAGGGACATCACGCTTTATTTCAATGTTGTATTTACACCCTTCTCATTATCGCTGCGCGAACTGCCGGTGGAGGAGTTGAAAGAAGTAATAGCCTACCTGGAAAACTACCAACTGCCTGAATTAAAAGGTGGTGCCGATAGCCCCCGTAACCTGAGTATAAAGGCATATGTTGACTATATCAACCTTTTGAAAGGATGGCTGCAGGAAAAGCAAGCACCGGCTAAACCTGTAGTAATGGAAGAATTAGCGGGGCAGCATGCCGAAGTAGTGCCTGCCGAAAGTATTGAGCAATTAGAAATTGAAATAGCTAAAACTGTTACACGTCAGCTAGAATTAGAGGCTGGTGGATTTACCGAAGATCAGCGCGTATTGCAAAACCGTCTTTCCGAGCTATTGCTATCTACCCCCAAAGGAGATGTAGTACGTTCGCTGCAGTGTGTAGTAAAAACCGTAGATAATTATCAGGGCCGTGTTACTGAGGTGGCATCTCTAACCAAACTCGAAAAAATTGCTTCGTTAATTGAGGGCCACGAACATCGTAATAATGTGTTACGTACCATGGCCCAGGGGCAACCGTCTGTTTTAACTTCCTTTATTAATCAAATGGAGTTGAGTCAGCTACAGGAATATTTCAATGCTCAGTTTAACGGACAGGTGTAGATTCTTTAAATCTTTCGGCAAACTCCTCAAGCATACTTGTAATAGAGCGGCTTTCCAGCTGTTTGTAGAAAACATCGGGTGGTACTTCGCGCACTAGTTTGTAAAACTCTATATCGCCAAAGTTTACTTTTATCTGTGCAACAAGGGCTTCGGTTTTATCCAGCGCATTTTTCAGGCGGTATTTTTTTTGTTCCTCGCCCTCATTAAAGTTTTGGTAGATATACTCTTTTAGCTTTTTTTCAAAATAATCTTTTGCATCTTCTTCTATCTCAATGGCAGTTTTGGTGCGTTCCAGCAACTCGCGCTCTTCAGCTTCTTTTACCCAGTTCTTTATCTGTACTTTAACCAGGTTGTTGTAAATGCCAATATTATAAGCTGCTAAAGGAGCTGCTCTATCTTCTTTAGTGAAAACCGTTTGCTCCAGCTGGCTGTATATTTCTTGTAATTTACTATGTGGCAAAGCCCATATAGACCATTCTACCGGTCTGTGAATAGTGTTAAACCAGATATTGATGTTGTGTTT
>DATGXP010000536.1:0-4095 GCA_035298845.1 Chitinophagales bacterium | reverse complement strand
CGCTTTTTGAGTTTATGGCACACTGTTAAGTTTTCTTTTACTTTGGCTATGTAATGAGTAATCTGAAAACAGGTGTTATTGCCTTGCTGTATGTATTGCTGGCGGCCAATTCTGTGCATGCCCAAAACTTCAACCGACCTGTGCCTCCCCTTATTGCGCCTTACGAGTTTCGTAAATATGACAGTGCCTGCTACGGCTATTATCTAACCGCACCGGTTAAGGTGAAACCCACACGGGTGGGCGATGGCAGCATCGTACAACCCGAAATGATACTCGATTGCAATGGCTATGTGGTTTGGTATGAAGCCAAGCCACCGGTAGTGGTCAACTCCGATTTTAATTACTTTCCGCAGGCAGGTGTTCTTGCCTATTGCGCCGTGGTAGATACTTCGCGGTATGTAAGGTATTTGCTCGATTCTACTTTTAACGTAGTTGACTCTGTTGATAATGTAAACGGCGTAAAACCTGATGCGCACGATTTTGCAATTTTACCCAATGGAAATTACCTGGTGGCAGGTAGGTTAGATTCAATAGTGGATTTAAGCCGCGATACATTCAATGGGAAACCTGGTGATGTCCATACCCGGCTGATGGGTTTTGTATTGCAGGAGATTGATAAACAGCACCGGCTGGTTTGGCAATGGAACAGCAACGATTTTGTAAACCCGGCTTATCAGGTGCGCAGCTACGGCTACAAGCCGCAGCTATTCGACTATTGCCACGGCAATGCGTTCGAGCTATGCAGCGATGGCAATTACCTAATCTCATTCCGCAACCTTGATGCGGTGTATAAAATTGACCGCACCACCGGTAAAATACTCTGGCAATTAGGTGGTTTGCATAGTGATTTCAAATTCATAAATGATGCGGGCTTCAGCGGCCAGCACGATGTGCGCGAGTTACCCAACGGCAACATCACGCTGTACGATAACGCCAATTCATCCGCGCTTCATCAATCGCGTGGTGTAGAGTACATGTTAAATACTTTAAACCATACTGCTACTAAGGTTTGGAGTTCTGCCCTAAAGCCAGGTTTATATGCCAGCGGCATGGGCAACCTGCAAACGCTGGCAGTAGACAACCGCTTAATCAGTTATGGCCAGGTTTACAAGCCTAACCCCGGCATTGATGTAATGAATAATAAGAGTGAACTGTTGGTGCAATTCTTCTTTGCCGATTCATTCATGAGTTACCGCTCGTTTTTGTACGACCTTCCTTTTCAGTTTCCAAGGCCTAAGGTATCGGTTTCAAAAACTAAATACGGTGTTGTACTTAAGGCACCAGCCAGTTACAAAAACTACATGTGGAGCACTGGCGAATCCACGGCATCGGTTACTATAACCAAACCCGGCACATACCAGGTATGGGTCAATTACGGTATAGGTATGTTAGGGTCTTTCCCTTACACCGTTACCCTTGCTGATTTAGCAATAATGCGGCGGCGCTGATTGGTTATAGAATTATAAAAATTGACTGCTTCAGGTGATGTTTACACTGAGGAGGTACCACTTTTTAGGGGTAAGGGTGGTACCAGTAGGTGTTTGTAATTATTTGATTTTTAGGATTTTACAAGTCCGGGGAGGTGCCACTTTTTCAAAAATCGACAATTTTGGTACCCTCTTTTTTGTGAAGAAACTCCCTGCTTAATATGCTTTCTTAAGTGTCTAGCTTTATCTCGTAAATATAATTCAGCTCCCACATAATAGTGGTTGTGTTGCGCAGGCTGAACACAAAATTATGAGCGGCGGCTATAGCCTGTATGGCCTGCATATCCACATCCTCGCTCACTACCATTAGTACTGTTGTGCGCCCGTTTAAGTGCGCTCCCAACTGTGTAAATAGCTTATGAAAGTACTCCAGTTTTTCGCCGGCAAACCAGGCGGCAGCCACAGCATCTTTGGGGTTCTTTTTATAGTAAGGTGGATTAATGGCTATTACATCAAATGTGCGCCCCGCAAGCGCACCGAACAGGTCGCTTTCGATAGCCTCTATGTGCAGGTTGTTTTGCCGGGCATTGTTAGCTGCCGCTATTACAGCTTTGCTGTTTATATCCACGGCAGTTACGTTAGCTCCGGCCTTTGCAGCCACCAGCGAAAGCAGTCCACTGCCGCAGCCCAGCTCTAGAAAGGCTTTGCCGCTTAGTGCCATCTTGCTTACTTCTGTGGCTAAAAACGTAGTGCTAAAGAAGATGCCCGGATGAAAAACGCCTACCGGTATGGTCAGTTGCAAGTCCTTATAGCTATAACTCCTTTCCTTCGAAATCCACCATACGCCCAGGGGCTTATACACCAAAAAGAAAAGGCTGCGTAGTAATCTTCTCATTAAAAGCCCTCCACTTCTGGTTGACGGTATTTTAATGCCTTTTGCAGCACTTTAATCTCGTATGGGTATTTATACCATTTGTTCTTAAACCGAAGCGTAGATGCGGCTTTCATCATCCTGCGTTGCGATGGGCTTAGCCTTACATCCGTTACAGTAGGGTAGTAGCCGTTCAGCACGGTTTCAAAGTTCTTTATCTTATCTACCATTTCGGCGGTTAACCACGGCGTTAGCGGGTTCTTGCGCAGGTCGAATTTCTCCCACAGGGGGGCCAGCCAGTCTTCCAGTTTTTCGGGGAACCGGAACCCGCTGGCTAATACCTGCTTATACATATCGCTGCCCTCGGTAGGCACCGGACTATACACGTAAATGATTATCTCGGTGTTAGGGTTGGCCTGCTTTACTTTATTTATAAAGGCTATATCCTCATCTATTTGCTGCATTACCTGTTCAGGGCCATCGCCCGGTGTGCCCAGTACAAACGAATACTCGGGTATAATGTCGAACTTCTTCATGCGCTCGGCAAAGGCCAGTATCTGCGCACCAGTCTGCTTACCGCCTTTATCCATCTTCTTTAGTATGGCATCATTGCCCGTTTCTGCCCCAAAGAAAATCATCTTGCAACCCGAGTCGCGCATTATCGCCAGCGACTCATCGCTATACTTATCAATGGTATCTATACGGCCTTCGCCCCACCACACCATTTTATCGTTCATTACCAGTTTGGCAAACTCCACAGTGCGCTTCTCATTTACAAAGAAGTTGTTGTCGTGAAATTCAATAGCGTTGCCGCCATACACATCGCGCAGGTGCTTAATGTTCCTGTAAATTTTATCGGCACTCTGCCCCCGCCATTTGGCATTGTATATAGGCACTACGGCACAAAACGAACAGGTAAAAGGGCAACCAAAGCTACTGTGGTAGGCAATGGTCCTGGTGCCTAAATAACTCTTGCCCAGGTATCGTTCTACCGGGTAAAACTTATTAAGCTTGTCGTAGGGCATATCGGCCAGCAGGTCCTGGTCAAACAAGCTATCCTTTTGTGTGATAATGATTTCATCGCCTCTTTTAAAGATAAGGTTATTGATACCATCTAGTGCCTCATTGTTTTCAAAAGCCAGTAGCAGTTTAGGGAATGCAAAGTCGCCAGGGCCATTAATAATAGCATCTACATACCCCGAGTTTATTACGCTCTTATACTGGTTGCTGGCAAAATAGCCTCCCCATATTATTTTGATAGTAGGGTACTGCTCATGTATTAGTTTTGTAATAGGTATAGCCTGGCGTAGCTGCGGGCCGGGCATTACCGTGCAGCCAAAAAAGGCAAACTCACCGGTGTTAAGGTAGTTGATAATCTTTTGCTGCGGGTCGGTTTCAAGGTTGCCGTCTACTATCACCCAATCGCGCTGGTGGTCTATACACGTAGCCACCTGCAGCACGCTGTTAGGTATGCGTGCCTTGTAATCGTTGCTGCGTGGGTTGAAAAGTAAAACCTTGTTCAAATTCCTTTAATTTCCCCTGCAAGATGTAAAAAAGCAGGTTATGTTGACATACTTAATCCAAAGTTTTCATTCTACATAAAACACACTTTCTTAGCCCTGTTCTGCACAAGTGAAAAAGATACTTAAAAATACCCTTACCGGCCTTTGTATTACCGCCATCACATTGCTGCTTATGCTGGCTGTTTTAGAGGTAGCATATCGTTATCAATGGGTTGATTTCTATGCATCGGAGTTAAGGCAGCTAAACAGGCACGAGGACTTAAACAGTAACAAG
>DATGXP010000535.1:0-3290 GCA_035298845.1 Chitinophagales bacterium | reverse complement strand
GTAAGCGGGCCCGGCTCTAACACTTTGTTTTCGCCTGTTTCGAAGCTGATACGCATTTGTGTAGTCTTCTTGCCTTTATTGATGGTAATGTCCTCTCCTTTCTTGTTCTTTTTGCCGGTAGTGCCCACTATTTCAACATTGCGCAGTTGCAGCAAAGAACCTAACTCTACCTTTTTGCTCAGGCCTTTGTTCTGTTCGCTAAGGGTGGATACGTTTTGCTTTTCGGCATTAAGATCGGTGGATAGCTGTTGGTTTTGGGCGGTAAGCTCTTGGTTTTGTTTACTTAGCTCATCTACCTTTTTCTGCATTTCGGCTATAGAGGCTTCAAACTCCGTAATCATAGTTCGGGCTTTCTCCAACTCTTTAGCATTCATTTTGCCCTTGGCAAATAAACCCGAAATGGTTTTCTTTTGATTGTCTATCTCTTCCTGTTTAGCAACTATCATGCTATCCAGCTCGGCATTTTTGCCCTTGTATTGCTCCAGCTCCATTTTTTTGGAATCGAGAGTATCTGACAGGCTTTTGAACTCATTTTCGAGGGCCATTTTCTGGTCGCCTAAATCCTTCTTAGCCTTATTTTCGGTATACAATAAATACAAGGCAACGCCATTAATTAGCAGAAGCAATACAATGATTGCCACATAAATCTTCTTGTTGCCTGCGTTTTGATTATCTTCCATTGTGGTATTTTTGGTTATTTAAATGTAATGCAAATGTGCAATCCCGCAAATCTTTTTCAACGGTGGTTATTTACAACTTTATAGTTAACTGGACATTGAATAGGATAAAACTGCAAAAAGAAATTTTCGCAAAGCAAAAAGCCCTCATGATTTTACTCATGAGGGCTTTTTAATGTTGTAACAATTAAGTGCTATTTTAATTCTACCTGGCCAAGGCCTATTACATAACCGCTCTGGTAAATTTCTACCTTATAAGTACCGGCTACATTCAGGTTTTGGCTCCAGTATACACTCACCTTTTTGTTGGCTTGAGCATAATCAATCTCAGCTTTTTTGCTGTATTGAACTTCCTGGCCCGATTCGGCTAATTTGATAGTGCCTGAACCCTGGTCAGCTACCGAAATAGTTTCGCCCTTAGGATTGATGATGCGCACATACAATGGCAGGTTACCGGCTTCTACAACTTTGTTTTCGCCTGTTTCAAACGAAATTTTCAAACTCTCTATCTGCTTAATTCTCTTTACATCTACTTCCTTACCATTGCCTTTCTTTTTAATACCTTCTACAGTTAGCCCTTGTAATTGTAACAGAGAGCCTAGCTCTACCTTCTTGCTAAGGCCTTTGTTCTGCTCGCTAAGTGCCGTTGTGGTTTGCTTTTCGGCAGTAAGGTCGGTTGATAGCTGTTGATTTTGATTAGTCAACTGTTGGTTTTGCGCGGTAAGTTCATCCACTTTTGCCTTAAGCTCGCTGATAGAGGTTTCAAATGCGGCAATTTTTTCGCGGGCAGCTTTTAATTCCTTCTCGGTCATTTTGCCTTTGGCAAACATACCTGCTATGCTTTTTTTCTGCGCTTCTATTTCTTCCTGCTTAGCTGCTATCTCCTGGTCAAGCTCAGCATTCTTGCCTTTGTATTGCTCCAGTTCCATTTTACGGGCATCCAGTGTATCGGTAAGCTCCGCAAACTCTTTTTGAAGGTCATCTTTCTGGGCAGTAACATCTGCCTTTGCTTTGTTAGTAGTTAAATACAGGTATAATGTTCCGCAGTTTAATAGCAAAAGCAGAATGATAATACCGATATACAGTTTCTTGTTTCCTTCTCCCTGGTTATTTTCCATTGTGTTGTTTTTATGGTTTGTGCGCGCAAGATAGTAATCATTAACGGTTATTTAAAACCGGTGTTTTCAAAATACAACAGGTGCATAAATATCTTGAAAATTGGCAGCTGTTTTAAATCATTGGCAGAACAGGTGAAATATATTTGTATTGCATTTTAAATTAACCAAAACCATCCATCATGAAAAAGGGATTATATACGCTGGCAGCTATAATGCTACTGGCAGTAAGCACACAAACAAGCCAGGCACAGGCCTGGGACAAAAGCACAAAAGTACTGGCACTAGGCTTAGGCGGCTCTAACTTTGCACACGTATACACCAACGCCAACTACTGGAGCGGCTGGAATGCGCCACTTACCGGTCAGTTTAATTTTCAGGGCGAATTTGGCATACACGATTATGTGGGCCTTGGCTTTACCACCGGCGTTGGTGGCCGTGCGGGCTACTACTGGGGCTATGGCTTTGGACGCTATGGCAGCAATGGTGAACTTACCGTGCCGATAGGTTTTGTTGCCAACTTCCACTTTTTTCAACTTATAGCCGACAAAACCGGCAAAGACATACATAGCGATAAACTAGATGTGTATGCAGGTATAGATGTGGGCGGTGGTATAGCTGCTCAGTTTTTCGACAACTCTAACCAGATAGTGCCCATTGCATTTGGCGGCGTACATGCCGGTGTGCGCTATTATTTTACCGACCGCTTTGGTGTAAACGGCGAGATAGGAACGCCTTATAGCAAGGGTTTTGTAAATGGTGGTGTGGTGTTTAAACTGTAGTAACCAGTTAGCTATTACCCATAAACAGCAACGGCTATCGAATGATAGCCGTTGCTGTTTTGGCAAATACAAGATCCTTCGCGACGCAAAGCCTTGCTCAGGATGACAAAATAGTAGATTTACAAAAAGCTATCGAGCGCCAGCACATAGCTCTCCAGCCCAAAGCCGGCAATGATGCCTTTGCAAACACCGCTTAGCAATGATGTATGTCTGAACTCTTCGCGGGAGTAGGGGTTGCTGATGTGCACTTCAATAACAGGTGTTTTAACGGCTGCTACAGCATCGCGCAAGGCCACGCTGGTGTGGGTATAGCCACCGGCATTAAGAATAATACCATCGTATTTAAAACCTACTTCCTGTATCTTATCTATCAATTCTCCTTCGATGTTTGACTGGAAAGCAGTAAGCTGAATTTCGCTGCTATACACATCTTTTATATCCTCAAAAAACTCTTCAAAACTTATGCTGCCGTAAATGTCCGGCTCACGCTTGCCCAGCAGGTTAAGGTTGGGACCGTTGATGATGATTATTTTCTTCATAGTTGTATTTCGGGCTGTTTAACTCTCCCCCTTTAGGGGAGAGTTAAAGGGGCTTACATATCATAGTTCAACACTATACCATGGCTCTTAGGGTGGCTTTGGCAGGTTAGCACATAGCCTTTGTTTATTTCGGCATCGGTAAGGCTTTCTCGGTCGTCCATTTCTACCTTGCCCGAT
>DATGXP010000534.1:0-4306 GCA_035298845.1 Chitinophagales bacterium | reverse complement strand
AGGTGGCCTCGCTTACTATATAGATGGCGGCAAAGTAATGGGCTCACCCGATATACCACTTTGCGGATTGGATACATACCGTATGTATAGTGGCTACATACCTGCCAAGTATGGCGATGCGCTGGGTGGTGTGGTAGTAATAGAAACCCGCAACTATTTCAGCGAGCATTAGTTCTCTTTTTTTTGAGTAGTAGTAAACAAACAAAGCCCTTCGCAAGAAGGGCTTTGTTTGTTCTTGGGGATTTATTTTACCGATTAACTTGGGTTAGGAATCGCCGTCTATTGTTTAACTTGTAGTGTTTTTATTGAATTAGCGTTAGATCCTATCCAGGTATCCTGGCCATCCATAGTAATAGTTTGAGTGTATAACTGTACAAGCATATCCTGCTTACTTACGTGTATGTTCACGGCAGTTACAGTATTAATAGGCGTGTTTACTACAGGAGCAGTTTCACTGTTTTTTTTGCTCTTTTTCTTTTTGTCTTTATCTAAATCCTTCGCAAGTGCTGCAAACATGTTCATCATATTGCTCATGTCCATTTTCATCTCTGTCTGAAAATTATAAAAAGAAGGGGCTTTGTCATCTAACAACATGTAACCTTCCACGCTCCCAACCAACTTCGACACGTTTTTCTTGTCGCTTTCGCTTAATTCATCATTTAGACTTTTCTTTTTGTTAAGCTCTAATTTGTGTTTCTCACTTTTATATACTGTAAAATATTCGTCTATCACCCCAAACACCTTTTTCTCCATTTGCAAATCAATACCCAATGCTAATACCGCTTCAGGTGAAAGAAAACTCTCGGCGTTATCCTTCTTTGGCAAATTAGCAGCGGCTTCTTTTACGGCTATATCTTTCAAAGAATCAATCTCATCCTTGTTCATTATTTTTATTTCCCAATCGGCCTTATCTACTTTAAAGTTGATAGGCACCATTGTTATAAATTTGGCAATAACAGGCCCGGTAATTTTTTTGTAGGCTGTGCTATTGTCGGTTATGTCTTGGTAATAATTTACGAACTGCCAGCTGAAGAAATAAAAGTCTTCATTTTCACGTAACAGCTTCATTTGTATATCGGCGTGTATCGTGTCGAATTTTCGTTCTCCTCCTTTTTTTTCTTCCAGGTCTCTATAGGTATACTCCAAATTTATAGTCTTATTCAATTGCCACACGGGCTTAAACTTCAACTGCTGTGCGTTAGCTATATAGGCTATAGCTACAAGCATTAATATGCCAAGTGATTTCATGGGGTAGATATTACGTTAAAATGCAATGATAAAAATATTGCGTTATTAAGAAGTTAGATTTTAATGGCATATTCTGCCACGGACTAAACTGTAGCAGGCTGTTAATGTTCCCTTGAGGGATTTTGGGGTTAATCTTTAGGGTTGCAGTAGTAATCCTGCTTGGTGTAGTAGTTTACGGCGTCGTTTAGTTTGTTAGAGCCATCGCACACATCGCGCTCATCGGTCAGTTTGCTGCAAGTGTAGCCATTGCCCCTAAACACTCCGATGATAGAATCGGCTTGGTACTTGGTTAAATCCTTAGTGGCGCACATTTTAAACCGCAGGGTTGCTGTTTTTTCGCAATACACGCAATACTGCTCGCAGTTGTAGCACTTGTGGCAAGAGGAGGCTAGCAGTAAAAGAGAAAGGCCAAAAAGCAACGAAAGGAGTTTCATAATTAACAAACGGATAAATGCGAAAATATTTTCAGAACATGAAGATAAAAAAGATTTTATTTGCGCCCGCAAAAGGTGGCGACGCCGTGTTACAACGATTAGCCATAATAGGGAATCCCGTGAAATTCGGGAGTAGTACCCGCTGCTGTAAGCTCTTTAAAAGTTTCTATCAATAATGCCACTGGTTAACACCGGGAAGGCGATAGAAACAGGGCAAAACCAGAAGACCTGCCTTTAGCAATATTTCAAAAGCTTTCGGGAAGAAAGGCTGAGAACTGGAACAGTGCACGGTTTCCATTTCCCACTCTCATTTTCGTAGCTGAATTTTTTAAAACTATTAAAACATTTTCAGCCATGAAGAAATTCAACGTTTTGTTTTGTCTTGTGTTTTTTTTCTCCCCCATTTTTGCCCAAACCATAGCCGGTTTTGAAAACCCTGCCCTGCCAGCCGATAGTTTTTGGAATGGCAGCGACCTTACAGGTGGTTTTGCCAGTGGCAATGCATTTTTTAGTAATGATTATAATGTGGGAGGAGGATACTGGAGTGGATTTAGCTACTCTAACAAGCAGGATGTAACTACATCGGGAGCAGGTAATCAGTATAGCGCTATAACCGGTGGCGGTTATGGCGGTAGCACTACCTACGCGGTGGCTAACGATTATGGCGATGCCAAAGTTCGCTTAACCAACAATGGTGCGGGCCGTTCGGTAAAAGGCTTTTATGTAACCAATGCTACTTATGCTTACCTGACTATGAAGAACGGCGACATGTTTGCCAAAAAATTTGGTGGTGCTACCGGAACCGACCCTGATTGGTTCCGTCTGAATGTGACCGGCTGGAAGAACGGGGCTGTTAAATCGCAAAAGGTAGAGTTTTACCTGGCGGATTTTCGCGGCGATAGTGCACAGGATTATATATTGAACAACTGGGCATGGGTTGACCTGCAGCCACTAGGTAATGTAGATAGCCTGGTGTTTCACCTGGAGAGCACAGATACTGCGGGTGGTTTTGGTATGAACAACCCCGCTTACTTTGTGATGGACAATTTTGAAACCTACGAAACACTGGTAACCGGTAAAAGCGGTGGTTTTGAAACGTTGGCTTTACCGGTGGATTCTTTTTGGAATGGCAGCGACCAGACCGGAGGCTTTAGCAGCGACGGCGGATTTTTTACCAATACCTATAATGCCGGCGGTGGCTACTGGAACGGGTTCAGCTATAGCAACAAGACCGACAGTGTTACATCGGGCTCAGCTAACCAGTATAGTGCCATAACAGCTAAAGGTGTAGATGGCTCAAATAACTATGCCATAGGTAATGATTATGGCAATGCACGTATAATTTTAAATGGCGGCGGCGATAAAACCGTAAAAGGCTTTTATGTGACCAATGCCACCTATGCCTATACTGCTATGCGCGATGGCGATATGTTTGCCAAAAAGTTTGGTGGGCCAACAGGCAATGATGAAGATTGGTTTAAGCTTACTGTGTTTGGCTATTTAAATGGTGCCCTTAAAGCGCAGTCGGTTGATTTTTATTTGGCCGATTTTAGAGATGCGAATAATGCCAACGATTATATAGTGGGCGACTGGCGCTGGGTAGACTTACAGCCGTTGGGTGATGTAGATAGCCTTGAGTTTCATTTATCATCTACCGATACTGTTGGTGGTTTTGGTATGAACAACCCTGCTTACTTTGCAATGGATGATTTTACAGCCTACACGGCTCCAAGTGCTAATGATGATTTAGTAACTACCAACTACCTGAATGATACAATTATAAGTGTATTAGCTAACGATAATGGCCTTTACTCAGATCCGTTTACAGTTGAGCTGATTGGCTCTTCGCTTATAGCCGGTTCGGCAGTAAGTGTTATTGGTAACGAAATTCATTATAAGCCGGCTGTGGGTATAATAGCTACGGACACTTTGGTATACCGTGTATACGATGCATTGGGTAATGCTGACACTGCCAAGGTAACTATTACCGTAACCGGTATTGCCGGTATAGATGATGTGCAGCCTGAGGCCATAAACTTTGTGGTTTATCCTAACCCGTTTGCCGGTAGTAATGTAACTGTTGCCACTACTGACGAAGCAATTGGCAACGAACTGGCTGTTTACGATTTAGCCGGCAGGTTGATGAGCACAGAGCGTATCACCTCGCGTTTTACTACTGTAGATGCACAAAACTTTGCTAGCGGTATATATATGGTAAAGATTGGTGGCACGGTTAAAAAGATAGTAAAACAATAGCGGCCTCACCCTAAATCCCTCTCCAAAGGAGAGGGACTTGAACAGCCAGCAGCCGGTTTTCGGATGTTGGATGTTTATCCCCTCTTGAGAGGGGTGTCGCGTCGAAGACGAGACGGGGTGTGTTGGTTATATATAAAGATGCATAGAAATGAAACAAATCGTATTAATAGTGTTTTTGCTTGCCGTATTTGCTGCCAAGGCGCAATTTGCACCAGCGCCGGGTTATGCAGGTACTACGGCTATAAGTAAAGATACATCGCTGTTTGTAGAGTGGGCTACCGGTTGCACAGTGCAGCGCGGCTATATGGATATAGCTGTGCCCGACTCTGGTTATGCAAGTGTGGGATCAGAGAATTCGGCCATTGGTG
>DATGXP010000533.1:0-9009 GCA_035298845.1 Chitinophagales bacterium | reverse complement strand
TGCTACGTGCCCGGTGCCAACCACCGCTACCAGCAACAAGGTTAAGATAACCGTTAACCAGCCTGTTACCCCCACCGTTAGCATCGCTGCTACGGCTACCTCGCTGTGTGAGGGTGATTCTATAACCTTTACAGCTACTGTTACCAACGGCGGAGCCAGCCCAACCTACCAGTGGAAGAAGAATAACATAAACGTAGGTGGCAACAGTGCCACCTATGGCAGCACTACGTTTGCCAATGGCGATTCGGTTTGGTGCATAGTTACATCCAATGCGCCATGCCCGGTACCGGCCACAGTTACCAGCAGCAAGATAAAGCTGATAGTTAACCCGGTAACATCGCCATCAATTACGGTTATAGCATCGCAAAGCCAGATCTGCCCGGGCACTACCGTAACCTTTACTGCCACCGCAGTTAACGGCGGCACATCGCCGGCTTATACCTGGCGCAAAAACGGTGTTATAGTAGGAACTAACTCTGCTACCTATACCGATAATGCACTGGCCGATAACGATTCTGTTTGGTGCTCGGTAGTATCTAACAAAATATGCGCGCAGCCCAATACAGCTACCAGCAATAAAGTTGTTATGGATGTTACTACCGTGGTGGTGCCGGCAGTGAGTATTACGGTAAGCCAATCTACCATCTGCGTGGGCAGCAATGCTACGTTTACAGCCACACCGGTTAACGGTGGCAACGGTGCCACTTACCAGTGGTACAAAAACGGCGTGTTACAATCCGGCAATACCAGTGCATTCAGTAGCACATCTATTGCCAACAACGATTCGGTATGGGTTGTTATGACCTCTAACGCCAACTGCGCATCACCGCTTACTGCTACCAGCAACAAGGTGTATATCACCGTTAACCCAATACTGGTGCCTAGCGTTTCGGTAACTGCTTCGCAGAACCCATCCTGCGCCGGCGATTCGGTAACCTATACAGCAACCATTACCAATGGTGGCCCTAACGCAGCATTCCAGTGGAAACTAAATGGTGCCAATGTGGGTGGTAACACCGCAACATTCACCGTGCTTAACCCTGCCAACAGCGATTCGGTGTGGGCCGTGCTTACATCCGATGCGCTGTGTGCCACACCGGCTACGCTTGCCAGCCCTAAGGTATACCAGGTAGTTAACCCTATTGTATCGCCTACGGTTGTTGTAAGTGCATCGGCCAACCCGGCCTGCGATGGCAGCACCGTTACTTTTACCGCTACTATTACTAACGATGGTTCTTCGCCATCGTTCCAGTGGTTTAAAAATGGTGCCGGTGTAGGTACCGGTATAAACTCGTATACCGACAACACACTTGCCGATAACGATTCGGTGTGGACCATACTTACATCCAACGCATCGTGCCTGGCTACCAACACCGCTACATCATCTAATGTGGTAATGGATATTACACCTACGGTGGTTCCATCGGTGGTGGTTTCGGCCAGCAACACTACTATATGCGCCGGCAACCAGGTAGATTTTACCGCCACGGCTACCAACGGTGGGGCATCACCGGTTTACCAGTGGTACAAAAACGGTGTGCTGCAAAGTGGCAACACCGGTTCATTCTCTGCTTCATCGCTGGCCGATAACGACTCGGTGTATGTAGTATTGCAGAGCAGTGCCGTTTGTCCGCAGCCTGCTACGGCTACCAGCAATGCCATACCGGTTACCGTATTACCGGTTGCTAACTATGCATTCAACCAAAGCATTTGCCACGATGAAAGCTACACCTTCGCTGGTGTGGCACTTACCACCAGCGGCAGCTATACCGATACACTGCAGGCTGCTAATGGCTGCGATAGCATAATTACACTTTCGCTTACCGTTAACCCTGCTATTGTTACACAGCTAAGCCAGACAATTTGCAATGGCAAGGCCTATAACTTCAACGGGCAAACACTTACCAGCAGTGGTGTATATAACGATACCCTTGCTTCGGTGGCCGGTTGCGATAGCGTGGTAGTGCTTAGCCTGCAATTGCTGCAAACCTACACCGATAGTTCTTCGGCTGCAGTGTGCCAGGGCGAGGTTTACAATTTTTACGGCCGCAACCTTACCACTTCAGGCGTTTACCGAGATACATTGTCAACCGTTAACGGTTGCGATAGCGTACAGGTACTTAGCTTAACCGTTCATCCGCTACCGGTAGCAGTGGTAACCATTACCGGCAACGATACCCTGCGCACCTCGGGTTATGCCAAATACCAGTGGTTGCTCAACAATGTAAAACTGAACGCCGATACCAATCAAATGCTGATTGCTACCGTAAATGGCAATTACAGTGTACTGGTTACCGATTCATCGGGTTGTAGCGATACCTCATCTGCCGTTAACGTAACAGGTGTAGGCATTGCCGAAGCTACGGTGCTCAACCTTGTGGTTTACCCTAACCCTACCGAGGGCCGGGTAACCATACAAGCAGATAACGCAGGTGATAATACCCTGCTTGAACTGCGCGATGATTTGGGCAGGTTGCTTTATACACAGCAGGTGTCGGGCACTACGCTGCGCCATGAACTTGATATTACCACTTACGCCAGCGGCATTTACCTGCTAACTGTAAAGAGTAGCGGCAATGCGCTGATAGTTAAAAGGATCTTTAAGCTTTAATTGTTTTTTTGAGTTTAGTAAGAAGGGGCGCCACAAGCGCCCCTTTGCTTTTATGGGCTGTTACGCTCTCCTCCTTCACCGCAACACGGCTACTGTATCTTTGTCATCCTGAACCGAGGCTTTGCGAGGTGAAGAAATGGAGCGGAGCGGAATTCACGAATTCAACAAACATAGATATGTGATGAGTAATCTTGTATTTGGCTGCTTGTATTTTCCCCTCTCCAGAGGGGTGTCCGGTGCTATGCACCGGACGGGGTGTGTTGCTGTTAGACCTCTCCTTCAGATTTTATCGGGAGCTTGCCTCGTGAGAGGGCAGGGTGAGGCCCCTATTGGGCGTTCAGCCAAATCCATTATTTTTAAGGCCTTAAATAAAAATTTAACCACACATGAAAAACATCTACTTATCTCTATTCGCCCTGTTGCTTACCCTGGCAGCACAGGCACAATGCACCGTTAACCCGGCTGCACAAACCACCCCCGGTGTTAACCCCACCGCGCCCAACTGTCCTTGTATTATCAGGGGTGTTCCCTACGACCAAACCCTTCAGGGCAAAATTCAGGCTTCTAAAGATACTGTCATTTTCTTTCCGGCAACCATCAATGTTGACTCTGTACGTATCGATTCAATTGCCGGTTTACCAGCAGGTATCACCTGGACAAAAACACCTAACGTATTACCCGGTGGTGGCAATGGTGCTGTGTGCTTTACCGGCACTACCAATGCACCAGCAGGCCAGTACCCCCTTACCGCCTATGGCACCGTGTGGATGCGCGTAACCATTACGCCTATTATTACCGATTCGGCACAAACCTACACCGGCAACCTTAACCAGTTCTCTCCGTTTGGCGATTACTACCTCGAGGTTACCAACCCCGGCGTAGCTTGCCACGGCTCTACCGTAGGCTTTGGTGTTAACTTTGCAGCCGCCCAGCCTGTGTGCAGCGGCGCCACAGTAACCCTGGCCCCGCAAGTAGCTAACGGACAAACGCCTTATACCTATGCATGGAGCAGCACCGGCAATGCCCTTAGCTGCAACAACTGCGCAGCCCCTACAGCTACCATTACCCAAAACTCTACTTACACCGTTACAGTAACCGATAACACAAACGCCACGGCTAGTGCCAGCATTACCTATACGGTAACCACCGCCGTTACACCCGATGTAACCATTGCAGGTGGAACCGGTGCATGCTCTGGCGATGCCCTGTCGTTTACCGCTACCGGTACCAACGGCGGCCCTAACGCCACTTATCAGTGGCTGGTTAACGGCGCTGCTGCCGGCACCGGCACCAACCTTACATCTACCACACTGGCCCATGGCGATATAGTTAAGGCCGTGCTTACCAGCAGCCTGGGTTGCGTTACCGCAGCCACCGATACCAGCAATGCCATCACCGTAGCCTATACCAACGCTATTATTGGCCAGCCTGCTACCGTAACCACACCTGCCGGCACCAATGCCCAGTTTACCGTAACAGCCAGCAATGTTAACAGCACCTACCAGTGGGAGCTTAACACCGGCACCGGCTTTGCAGGCCTGTCTAACGCAGGGCCATACTCCGGTGTGTTCACCTCTACGCTTACCGTGTCTAACGTCAACAGCAACTTCAATAACTACACCTTCCGTTGTGTGGTTACCGCTTCGGGTTGCCAGGATACTACCAATACCGCTGCCCTGCTTGTAGGCCCCAATGGCATTGGCGAAACTGTAATCAGCAAAATTGCAGTATACCCTAACCCGGCTAAAAACGATATCAGCTTCTCTATCGAAGAAGAAGTTACCGCTATCGAAATTTACCAGCTGCAAGGTGCCTTTGTAAAAAAGGTAACCCCTGCTACTCAAAACGGCGCTATCCGTATCGACATCAGCGACCTGTCATCAGGTATGTATTTTGTGCAGGTTAAAGCCGGCAAAACCTACCGTGGCAATTTTGTAAAGGAGTAATTCAATTCCTCTTTTCAGCTCTATAAAATGGCGCTCTGCAAAGAGCGCCATTTTATGTTTATTTTTTGTCATCCTGAGCAAGGCTCTGCGCAGCGAAGGATCTTGTATTTGGCTGTTAGATTCCCCGCCTATTTTAGGCGGGGTGCCCAACGGGCGGGGCGGTAATTAAACAAACTGTATTTATTCCGTTGATGCATTCTTTCAACCATCCTGCTCATCCTCTAATCCTGCAAATCCAGATTCAGACAATGTATTACCGGCCCTACAGGCCTTAAATACAAACAACCGCTACGGTCGGTTCGGCTTGTGCCCAAAATACAAGATTCTTCACCTCACCAAAGCGTCGGTTTCAGGATGACCAAAGATGTTCTACTTCAAGTTCGTTATAAACACCTTCTTGCTAGTAACCACACCATCATTCTTCACCTTCACCAGCATGTAGGCTGCTTCTATATCGTGCATGTCTTTGCCATAGATAGTGCTGCGGGTGAAGCGCTCGTTAACCAGTTGCTGGCCGAGGATGTTGTAAATTTCTATAGTGGCATCTACATTGGTTTGCTTGCTAAAGTCTATAAATACACGGTTGCTATTGCTCCATATATTTATTGGCTTTTTGCCCGTAAGATTATCAAGGCTGCTGATTACTTTGTCGGTCACGGTTATGGTTTGCGTAGTAGCAGCAGTACAACCATCGGCATTGGTAACAGTAAGTGTTACGGTGTAGGTGCCAGCGCTGGCATAGCTATGTGTGGCTGTCGCATCAGTGCATGTAGTGCCATCGCCAAAATTCCAGATGGTGGTAGTTGCGTTAGGGGTAATATTAGTAAAGGTAATGTCATCGGCAGTTTCCACCTGTGCGGCAGTTACGGTAGAAGTAGCGGCTACGGGTTGTGTGCCTTCTACGGTTATGGTTTTAATCACAGTGTAGTTGTTGCTATCAACTAGTGTAAGCGTATAAGTACCTCCGGATACGTTTACATCTGCCGGTGTAGATTGGTTTAGGTTGCCGGTACTTACTACAGCGCTGTTAGCATCTGCTAAGGTATAGGCCCAGTTGGCTGTGCCGGGCTGCTCTATGTGTATGGTACCCAATACATCGCAATTTTGATTGTTGATGGCAATATGAGCTGGGGGGGTAAAGTGCAGCGCAAAGCGGTTCCAGTCATCGGCTGCATCTGCTGTAAAGTTATAATTGCCCCGACGCACATCATACATCATATTCAATTTTTTATCTTCCAGCGTTATGTAGCTGGTAGGGTCAAAACTGCTAAGCCCAGCGAAGTTAAGCGTGTAGCTACCGGTAGCGCCGGGCTCAAAGCCCATATCCACGGTGCTGGTTTGAGCTATAGATTGCAGTATGTTCTTATTAAGCCAGTAACCATTATTAGTGGTATATAAATTGTGCCGGCCTAAGCTACCGGTAAGTTTGTTGGCATCGTAGGCTTCGTCAAACTGTGTGGTAGCAGAGGCGCTAAAGCCTACGGTAGTTATATCATGCAGCGTGTTGGCATTGTTGGTAGCGGTAATGGTTAAATGCTCGGGTGCATTTTGGGCATAGAAGGTATGCGGAGTTACTACACGCTTAGTACCATCAATTACATAATCGTTGCCGGGGTTATTATTCTTGTGAATAAAGAATGCCTGGAAGGGGGCAATTTTAGTGGCTGTAAAATACTGGCCCTGTATTACATCCCATATTTGTATCTGTAAATCGAACCCGGGTTGTGGCGTGTTTACCGATGTAAAATCGAGGCTGGCGTTGTAAGGATTAGATATCATGTGCCAGCCGGACGTGTAAGCGGTAGAGGAGGGGTGCTGTAGGGTGCCTTTGGTCCAGTTGCTGTTCTGCAAACCGGATTGTGTGTAGCTGCTTAGCACATTTGGGCTGCCCGATACTGTAAGTACACCAGTACCGGTGCGCGCTACAGAGTAGCCCTTACCGGGTGTGGCATTGCTGTTGTTGGCGGCTACGGTCCAGCTCATTAGAGGGCATAGGTTGCCAATGGCTTCGTTATAAGTAAATACATTGCCGTATATAGAAGTGGCATCCAACTGGGTTTCGTCGCAGTTAACGGTAGGTGTTACCGCACCCGACACAGTACCTGCACCGAACTGTGCCAGCCCGGCATTGCTTACCGGGCTACCCATGTAGTGCTGGTTGTAACTATTTGCACTAGTGGCAGTGTAGTAACGCTCCTCATAAATAGTGCCTGTAAACGTACCGTGGTAGGTGCCATAAGTAGCACCAAAATCATTAAATATGGCGTGGTCTGTGGCAGAGCTTTTTAAGATAAGCATACCTGTGCCACTGCTCAGGTTGCCATTCTCCAGTTCCAGCGCGGTAAGTACACTAACCTGTGCTGATGCTTGCAGGGTGACAGTGCCGCTGCTTTTGTTTACCCGCAGGGTGGTAAATTGTGTCTGTCCACTAATTAGCTGAGCACTGGTGGAGGTAAGCACTACTATACCACCCCCGGCTATGGTAGAAGTGCCAGTGTTGCCACCTGTCCAGTTGCCGCATACGCTCAGGCTGTGGCTGGCATCAATGGTAATAGTGGCGCCCTGTTGCACAGTAATATCGCGCACCTGCGCCGAGCCGTTATTGAGGTTTGGGAAAAATCCACCCAATGGCGAAGTGGGTATTACGGCATCGCTGTTGCAATTGTTGGGTGATGTTCCTACGCTCCAGTTGGTGCCGCTAAACCAATCGGTGGTATAGCCCAGCCACTGGTTGCCGCAGGCAATAATGGTGATGGCGGATACATTGCTTTTTCCCTCATACGCTGGCAGAGAGCTAACCACGCGCACTTTGTAACCCGTGCCTGCGGGTGTGCCGGAAGGTATTACCCCGTTAATAACGCCGGATGTATTACCTGTAGATGAGCCAATGTTAGCCGGTGTGCTAAAACTGCCTGTAGCATCTGATAGCTGCGCGGTGAATACGTTTGTAGCTTCTATTATACCAAAAGCGGTGAAGGGAATATTAATAGCACTGTCGTTACAAACCGGCCCAACGGTGATGGTGCCTGCCACAATTTCAACCTCAGGTTGCTGAAAGCCCTGCGATAGCATGGTACCGCCCGACACCAGGGTAGGGGTGAAGCTTTCGCCCAGCGACCAGCTGAGGTCTATACCACCACTTATGGCGTTGCCACCCGTACTTGGGCTTACGCACGGACTAAGTATTACGCTTTGCGCAAGCGTGTTTTTATATATAAATACCGCAAGCGTGAGCAATATATGGATAATGCTTTTATGCATGTGCCTATGCACCTTTGTAGGGGTTGAGGATATAGTTTGTGAATTATCGCACATAAATTTCAATGTTGTCGATACCAAATGATTCTTCACTTGTCAAGCTAGCCCCTTGTGTATTAGTGAATCGCAACACTAGCGAATTTGAGGTATGATTATAAATGGCTATTTCATTTTCAAATTCATGATCAAAATGAATGCTATTACCAAAAAAATGATATTGGCTCCAACTTACCCACCAAGGTTTTGCCCATATGGTGGTGAAAGTGGTTCCATCACCACTGGCATTTAAAATTCCTCTTTCCCATTGTTCCCAACTATCGAAGCAGTAATAGTGAAATCTTACCATCACTTGTGTGTGGGGCACATTTGTAAGATCTATGGTCTTTTGAAAAGCGACATTATTTGTTCCGGAGCTTATGAGGCCATAATTCGTAGTAGATGCACTTGCAATTGCTGTTAATGCTCTGATAGCTGTGCCAGAAGTGCCAGTATAATTGCCTTCTGCGGCAATCCAATTATCATCTCCCGTTTGAAAATCGGAAGCATCAATCAGTTGCCATGTTGTAATACTTGCCCTTAACTTGCCATTATCATCAGCATATACCGGTCTTATGCCGGAACCTGCTAAACTACTTAGCGTGACGCTTCCGTCACTTCTGTTTATTACCAGACGGTCTGCTGTGCCAATTGAGTTATTACCGGATATTGCAAAGCTTTGGTCGCCGCTGATGTTTCTTACACCCATAGCCCATGTGCCATTAGCTACTTCGCGGTCAAAATACATCTGAGGATTGGAGCCCGGGGATTTAACGCCTATAACTCCAGTAGCGCCTATATCTCGTTTAAACCTTGCAATATCTAAATCATTACCTCCGCCTGTAACATACAATCCTATGGCATTGGCTGATTGTGCTACATGCAGTTTGGCGGCAACTACACTTGTTCCTACGCCAATGTTATCATTAGCATCATTATAAATAGCACTTGTACTACTTAACGTATTAGGGGCTGTCCATTTAGGAAGATAGTTAGCAGACCCGGAACCGGATAATATAGTTGGTTTATTTTTAATAAAATCAAGTGCAGAAACGTTGCTTTGCATCCAATCTGATTGAATTTGAGGAGTGCCTCCAGTGGCGGCATGGAAAGCAAACGGCACACTTTCCATTTTGGTGGTACCCATATCGATATACG
>DATGXP010000532.1:0-6836 GCA_035298845.1 Chitinophagales bacterium | reverse complement strand
ATGGCATGATAGCCGGATGTTGCACTGCTTATAAGCTCTAGCGCAAGTCCTGAGCTACTTTCTATTTGCCCGGCTTCTTTTTCGGGTAACTCGGCAAACTGGCTTTGGTCTATCCAGCCTTCATAGCCATCGTAGCTACATTTAACAAGCATCCAGTTGTTTTGTTCCTGAATTACTTCATATGTTTCGCCAAATAGTAACTGAGAAACCATTTCACTTCTATGCGCTGGCTCTTTCCGCAATGGTATAATGCTTAATGAAGCTATCCCGTATTTCATATATTCGAAATTAACAGTAACAATTGCTTTTGCACCATCTTATTACCCATAAGTTTCTACACTAATTTTGTTGATTCCATTTTAAGTGACAATTAGTTATGTTTACAAAAGGTTGAAAAAAAAATAATTGCACGTTGCAACGTCAGTTTGGCTTTTTTAATCTATTTTAGTAATAGAGACTTTGAGATTTTTCAATCCTGGATGAAAAATATGACCGATTTGAAGAAACAACTACGTTCGATATTCTTTTTGCTTTTTGTATTGTTAAGTACTCAGGATGTTTTCAGTCAGGTAAACTGCGGGTTTAATCTCGTACGCGATTCCGGCTGTATCCCCTTGCCTATTTTGGCAGCTCCTGTAGATACCTCCTCTACGCTTGTAAGGCGTTGGTATTTGACTACTTGTTCTGGTACTTTAATAAATGCTACCGCTTTAGGTTCAAATCCTACCTATTCATATGTGCCTGTTGCACCAGGGTGTTACAATTTAAGGTTATGGTCCCGAAATCTGCAGGGCGATACCTGTTCAACTACATATCAGAATATCGTTGTGTCAGACACTCCCATTGTAACTGTACAAATAGCTCCCACTTCTTTTTGCGCACCCCAAACCGTAACTCTAAACCTGAATTGCTCTACAGGCTGTGGCTTTGTAGATAGCACGCGCATACAATGGGGCTGTGGAAACATATCTACCTTTGCAGGTTGTCCGGGGTCTGCCACTCACTTATATAGTGGTTCGTGCAATGCTCAATGTTACGATGTAAATGTGGTATTGAAAAATACCTGTGGGTGTTATGGTACCAAAAAGTTTAGTAGCGCGGTTTGTGTATTGCCGCCTCCTCAGGCCAATTTTTCCGCCGATGTTACCTCTGGAGTTTGTGTAAACAGCCTGACCACTAATTTTGTTGCTCAGGATGCAGGAGCAAACTATACCTATTGCTGGTATATTAATGGTGCCCAGCAACAGTGCAATACATCGCGCAATTTTTCGCATACTTTTCCGGCATCAAATAACTGTTACACTATTAAACTGGTGGTTTCTAATCCAGCTGGGTGTATAGATTCTATAGTACGCGATAATTTAATTTGTGTTTTTCCTGCTCCGTCTATATCATTTACACAAGACACATCCTCATTATGTCTCGATTCCGGACAAACGGCAGCGCTTTGTTTACACAACACCAGTTTCCCTACTGTACCTGGAAAGTGGTTTGTTTCGGGAGGTACTCCTAACGTAAATCTAGGCCCTATTACGGGCAATGATCCATGTATTTTCCTTACCAATCCAGGGTCGTATCAGGTAACGCTTATCGGCGATTACGGGGCAGGCTGTATCGATACACTGATTAAGCCAAACACTTTTACTATTAAGCGAAACCCTCAGCCGTGTTTCTATGCGCTGGATACAAACGATTGTCATTCGCCTTTTACCACCAGTTTTGTAAATTGTTCTACTGCGCCAGCGGGAAGTACCTATGCCTGGAATTTTGGATATAATTCTACTCCTCAAACATCTAATCAGGCTACCCCTCCCCCTATTGAGTTTTCGGGATATGCCAAGCGCGATGTGCAATTAACGGTTACGGCACCAAACGGATGTTCATCTTTTCTTAAGAAGGTAAATTATATAGCTACTGATACTACTACTCCGTCTTTCTACGTAGCTTTTGGTTATGGTTGTGTGCCCGCTTATGCTACGGCAGCAAGTACTACCACAGTTTTTGCAGGGCAGGAGCCTATTACTGGCTATCTGTGGGAGGTTTTTTTAGGAAATACTCTCATTGCAACAGGTACTAGTGGTGCTTTACCTTTTAATTACACTGTTCCGGGCTCTTATACTATACGCCTTACTACTTCTACGGCCAATGGCTGTGTTACATCGGCGTATAAAGATACCGCTTTTGCTTTAGGTACTCCACCGGTCTGTTCTATGACAGCCAGTCCCGACACTATGTGCTACGAAGCAGATTCTGTTGCATTTACACTAAACTGTTCCAACGGTTATAATGGTATTATGGCACATTTTGGAGATGAACCCGACCCCAACGCCACTACTTATTTTAGCACTTCACCAATTATACATACCTATTTAAGCTTCGGTGAGTTCGATGCATGGGTGGTGGTATCTCAGGATAGTTGTTATTCTGATACACTGCGGTCGCACATTGTAGTTTACCCTCCATCTGCCAACTTTAGTAGTACTACTAGTTGTATTTCCGGCGATACCGTTTGTTTGGTTAACCAAAGCCTTGGTGCCAATCGGTATCATTGGTCGTTTGGTTGTAGTGCCGATACGTCAAATTTAATGAGTCCTTGCCTTTTGTTGCCGCATTGCGACACATGTAGGGTTTCCCTTACCGCATATAATGATTCTACGGGGTGTGTTCACAAAAAAGAAAAATTGATAACCACGGCATGTAATTCCGTCGAGGCAACATTTAGATCTAACCCTGTTGATACCACAGGATGTGGATTGACTGGAGTAGCATTTGTAAACATGACTCCAGGGGCAGCCAATGGCCAGACTATATGGGATTGGAGTCCGGTAATAGATGGATTGAACACCAATCCTGCTACATGTACGGGTAATTATTGTTCCTTAGGTACATCATCGTATCGTACTCTAAACCCGGGTCATAATCAAATTACTATGGTATACGTGGCCCCTGGTGGTTGCAAAGATACGGTAATCAAATTCTATACTCTTTGCTCTAATAGTGTTGATTTTACGCCGGGCAATGTTTGTCTCCCGGATTCCTTCCATTTTTCACCTATCATTATAGACCCTGTAGGCTTTGGGTGCGATTCGATTGTATCTTACCTATGGAACTTCGGTGGTGGAGTTACGTCTACCGAAAAATATCCCGTTCATTATTTTCCTTTTGGATTACATCCTGTTACGTTAACTGTTGTCAACGCTTTTGGGTGTCAGGCCACCATTACTAAAACTGTAGGTGCATCTACCCCGGTTTATGTCAATTATTCTGTAGATACAAATATATGCCCCGGCACAACCATGTGCGATATACAAAACTATACATCCAGTGGTGCTAATATGGTCGAAACGTGGGAGTTTCCTGGCGCTATTCCTTCTACCTGGGTTGGTCATGACCCACCTTGTATTACATATAACAGCGACGGTGAGTTTCCTTTAATATATCATGTAGCCGCGGGCAATTGCGATAGATACGATACTTTAAATATGCATGTACATGCACCTATTCTATCAGGTAGTTTAACAGCTAATTATACAGCATGCCCTAATCCTCCGTTTGGTGTTTGTGGTATAAATACTTCTCAGTGGGTCGATCATTTAACAGACGTGTACACCTGGAATTTTGGAAATGGAGAGTACCTTGAAATTAACCCTTGCGATTTTTATACTTTCCCTGGTGTTTATCCGGTCATACTTTCAGTGGTTACCGATAACGGGTGCCGCGATACTGTGACAATAGATACAGTGGTAGTTGATGGGCCTTATGGAACTATCAGCCATTCGCCAAGAGGAATTTGTGCTTGTGAAGATACCGTTGATTTTATTGTTTCTACCATAAAGGCCACACAGCTTACGTTTGTTTCGGGTTGTAATCAGGGATTTCAAATTATAAACCCGATATCGCCAATTGGAACAGAACTTAATCCTACGTTTTTCGATTTTCATATTCCATATTGCATTACCGATAGTTGTTTGCCGCAACTTACTTTTGGCGATCAAACGGGTTGTCAGATTTTGCTTAACGATTCGTTCTTGTATGTAGATTCTCCTGTAATCGATATTGCATTCAATAATTATGGCATCTGTTTGTCTGGTAATGTCAATTTTTTTGATGCCACAACATTTACGTTGCCACCGGATATTTCTTACAATGTAAGTTGGTCATGGGATTTTGGCGACCCATTTGATCCCACTCCAAGCACATTGCAAAACCCTACGCACTATTATTCGCAACCGGGTGCATTTCCTGTAACGTTTAGGGTTACCAGCAATTTTGGATGCTACGATTCTGTCGTAAGTACAAGCGTAGTGGTTATTCCTAAATTTCCCATTGTAGGGTTTTATGCGGATGATTCGCTCATTTGCGCCGAAACAGCCACTTGTTTCCATGATACATCCTATGTCGATTCGCTCACTGGCCCGCAGTTTTGGTATTGGGATTTCGGAGATGGGTTTACCGATAGTGTTTCCGGGCCCAATCCATGTCACACCTATATGACAGGAGGCTATTATACCGTTCACCTTTGTTTGTATGATAGTATTGGTTGTGCCGACTGTGATAGTGGCTTTGTAATCAACGTTATAGCAAAGCCAATTGCTAACGCGGGCCCCGATACTGTTTTTTGCTTAGGCACTCAGGTGCAGTTAAATGGAAGTGGTGCTAACGCTTGTCAGTGGTCCCCTCCTGGTTTGGTTTCTAACCCTGCTACTTGTAATCCTACTACAATGATATTTCAGGATACAAGTTTTGTGCTGACAGTAACAGATACATTTGGCTGCTTTGGGGTAGATACCTTACATGCTACTGTGGCTTATGTTACGGCAGATTTTAATGTATCTCCTACATCTTGTTTATCCGATAGTGTTTGCGTTACCGATGCTTCTACTAATGTTAATGGCTCACTTGCTTCCTGGTCATATGATTTTGGATCTGGCGATAGTGTAATTGGCGCAAATATTTGTTATCAGTATCTTGCTCCGGGTAATTATAATATAATTGAAACTGTAGTTGACAATCATGGTTGTTTTGATACTACTTTAAGGCCTATTACTATTTTCCCGCAGCCACTGGCCGCATTCTCACTTAACGATACAACAGTGTGTAGCGATAAGGAAGTTTGCTTTACCGATCTATCTTCCAGTATATCTGTAATACAAAGCTGGGATTGGACATTTGGACTTGCTCAGGGGACCTACTCTGGCGCAAATCCTCCTTGCCACCTGTTTACTCCTCCTTTTCAGGCCAATTACCCTGTTCAGCTTATTGTAGGAGATCAAAACGGCTGTTTTGATACTACCATGGTATCTGTAATCGTTTATGAAATACCACAGGCAAACTTTACCTGGTCAATTAGCTGCGAAGATTCGGATATGCCTCTAATCAATACTTCCATCAATGGTGATGGCGCTATAGATTCTTGTCAGTGGTTACTATGGCTGGGCGCACCGGTGCCGATAATTGATGAAAACTGCAACACGAGTTTCCAGTTTCCTGCAGGTATGCACGATGTGCAACTGGTGGTAAATGACCTTAACGGTTGCACCGATACAATAATTAAAACAGTCTCCACCGACTCTTTATCTCAGCTGGTTATTTATCCGGGCGATACAACCATTTGTATAGGAGAAGTGGTTGATTATAACGTGAGTGGTGTTTTCGATAATATTGTTTGGACTCCTGCTGTATGGGTAAGTAATCCTTATTCGCCGGTAGTTACTATCACGCCTCTGGGTAATATAGGCTATATAGTAACTGCGGTAAATGGTGTTTGCGAAGCAGCCAAGGATACATTCTCTATCAACGTAATACAAAAAATACCGCTTGAAGTGCAGGCTACTCCTGACCATGTAGTGCTCGGGCTTAACTCATTTATTACATCGCAGATACCCGGCCAGATAGATAGTATAATATGGACTCCCGATGCCACACTGGATTGCAGCAATTGCCCTAACCCGGTAGCTACCCCTACACAAACCACGACTTACTACGCCACTATCTTCTATAGCCAGGATGGTATTACCTGTAGCAATTGGGATTCGGTAACTGTTACCGTACTTAACTCCTGCGATGAAAGTATTATTTATGTGCCCAACACCTTTACCCCTAACGGCGATGGAATAAATGATATATTTATGATAAGGGGATTAGCGGCCACGCGTATCAACTACTTCCGTATTTTCGACCGGTGGGGCCAGTTGGTGTATGAGGCGCAGAACGGTGCAGCCAACGAAACCCTATGGGGATGGGATGGAACAAACCGCCAGGGTGAGAAACTAAATCCGGCAGTTTTCGTTTATACTTACGAAATTGAGTGTATTAACCATGATGTTGTTACTGGAAGAGGCAATGTTACATTGGTTAGATAAATGAAGGAAATATGAAAAAATATCTACTGAAGGCTTTTTTTGTTACAAGTATTGTGCTGTGCTTTACCGGTGCGAAAGCACAGGATATTCACTTCTCGCAATACAATTCTTCTCCATTGGCGCTTAACCCTGCTTTGGCTGGTTTGAACAACTGCGACTATCGTGTATACGCTAACTTCCGCACGCAATGGATGACGGTATCTTCGGGTAATACTTACCGTACGTTTGCCGGTGGGGCCGATATGTCGATAGGCAAGATAACCAAGTACAACAGTTTTGCAGGTTTGGGTATTTCATTTATATCTGACCAGGCTGGCGATGTTAACTTTAATACCAACCGGGTTGAACTTTCATTTGCCTACCACTTTATGCTTAACCGTAAAGGAACCATGCAGATATCGGCTGGTTTGCAGGGTGCCTTTAATCACCGCAGCATTAACCAAAGCAAAGCTACTTTCGATTCGCAATATGACC
>DATGXP010000531.1:0-5131 GCA_035298845.1 Chitinophagales bacterium | reverse complement strand
TAATGCACCGATTGCTATGTGCGGTTATTTTGGCGGCACAATAGATTTTGACTGGGGTGCAGGTGTAACCAATAAAACATCGAATGGGGGTACCGATGGCTATGTGCTGGTGATGAACGACCAGTTTCAGCTTCAATGGGTAAACACATTTGGCGGCAGCAGCATATACGATAAGCCATTAGCTGTGGAAGTAGATGGTCAGAATAAAGTGATTGTAGCCGGCAACATTAACGGAACTGCTGACATGGACCCCTCGGCAAATGTGGTGAACATAAGTTCATATGATGCTACTACCAACAATGGGTTTGTTGCTAAATATTCTGCTACCGGAGTTTATGAATGGGCATTTGCACTACCAGGACTACTGCCATACAACAATGAATTTTTGGCTATAAGCTCTGATGCCGGCAACAATGTTTATGTAACCGGGCATAGCAGTAGTTTTGATGCCGACCCTTCGCCCGCACAATATCTGCTTACCTGCACCAATCCGCGCTCGCTGATATTGCTAAAATACAGCGACGCTGGCCAACTGCTATGGGGCACCAGCTTCGAGCAATCAATTGGAAACAGCAGCAGCGGTGATGGAAACAGCATTGATATTGATGTTAATGGCAACATATTTTTAGGAGGTACTTTTTATAATGATATAGACTTAGATCCTTCTCCCAATAGCACAGTAGTTACACATTCCAATTTTACTTCAGGTGGTATGCTGGTAAAATATTCCAACTGCAATTACCCATCATCACCCGTTACAGTTGCTGACACTATCTGCCAGGGGTCACCCCTTGTTTACGCAGCAACCGGTACAGGAACCATAGGTTGGTACCGCTACGAAACCGGAAACAATTACCTGGGGGCAAACACAATTACTGTTTCTAATACAAACCCGGGCAATTACACCTACTGGGTACAGGATAGCACCTGCGGTGCCGGCAAGCGTAGTGCATCAACTATAACTGTTGTGGCTAAACCGGATGTTACATTATCTGCTGAATTTGGTGTATGCGACGGGCTTCCGGCCCATCTGAATGCTACCGGTGCCGATAGCTATATGTGGGACATTCCCTCCACGGGAGCAAGTGCCGTTGATACTCCATCTGCACCCATTGAAATTTACTATGTGATAGGCACAAATCTTTATGGTTGCGCCGACACGGCATCGGCCACTGTAAATGTGTGGCCTGCGCCGCAGCCAATGGTTTTTGCTACCGATACAATTGTATGCCTGGGGCAAAGCACCCTGCTAAGCAATTTGAATTTAGAGGAAGATGATGAAAACGTTTGGTCTACCGGCCAAGCAACAGACAGCATTACAGTAACACCAGTACAAAACACTGATTATTACCTGGCCATGCAAAACGGATATGGTTGCTATGGTTTCGATACTATCAGTATAAGTGTTAGCTCGGTAGATGTTAACGTTTCGCTCACAGACTCGGTGCTTACAGTAGCTGAAACAGGCGCATCATTTTATCAGTGGGGCGATTGCAATACCAACACGCCTATAGACGGAGCAAACAGCGTATCGTACGCGGTGCCTGCCAGTGGAAGTTATGCAGTATATGTAATGAATGCTGCCGGCTGTGCCGACACCTCTGAATGCCAGACAGTTGACTTTACTATATCAGGTATAGAAGGAATTAATGAGAACGAAATTAGTGTATCGCCAAATCCTTTTTCGCACCAAATCAATTTACGGATACACGATTGGGGCAATGAAACCAGCATAGAGCTTTACAATACGACAGGGGAATTAGTAAAGCACCAAATTGCGAATAGCGCCTGCTATACATTGAATGTGCCGGAGTTAAGCAGCGGCATTTACTTGCTGCAGGTACGTAATGGAAGCAAAACATATTATCAAAAAGTAGTGAAAGAATAAGGGAATCTTACAAATCAGAGATATATAACAACCTGTAAATAATTATTACGCATCGCTGCCGGCTTTTTACCGGCAGCGTTTTTTATTACAGCAGGCGCACATTTACAAGCTAATCAATGGGATTAAGCAACCAATAGGCTATATTTAACGTTTACCTGTGACAGGCAAATGGCTATTGCCTTGCAACTTTTGGGCGCAAATTTACAATGCCTTAGCTTAGAGGTTACGTTACTTTGTGCTACTAAAATATAACAGTATGAAACGCACACTTTTACTCGCATTGATGTCGGCCGCTATGCTGGCAAATGCAACAGGCACCTTCTCGCTAATAGAAATTAACCCACTGCAAGGCACCGAAGAATATATATGGAGCGATAGCAGCAAGCGCATATATGGCGGCGGCGAACTAAGCAACATAACCATACACAACGGCAAGATTTATTTTACAGGCCAAAGCAGCGAAAACAACGATGAGCTGTGGACCAGCGATGGCACTACAGCCGGCACTACCTTAGTTAAGGATATTAACCCGGATGGATCAAGCATGATGGGTAACATAATCACGGTAGGTAACCGTATGCTGTTTATGGCGGCAGATAACAACAACTACGATTTTGACCTGTTTAGCAGCGATGGTACTGCGGGTGGAACTATTAAAGTGGCCGACTTTAATGAGGGCTGGAACGATGCACTTAGCGGCCAACGCGCTGCGCTGTTTGGCAATAAGCTACTGTTTTGTACCAGCACCTCTTTAATAAGTACCGATGGAACTGTAGCGGGGACCAACACACTGCTAACCATACCTACCTATAACCCGGCACAGGGTTACTGCGAGCTTAATGGCAAAGCTTACTTTTCGATAACCAATATGCAGGGCAAACCCGAGCTATGGATGACCGATGGCACGGTGCCGGGTACGCAGCTGGCTATGGACCTTAGTACCAACAGTGCAAACATTGCCTACGTATCGCAAATACTATCGTATAATGGTAAAATATATATAGTAGGCGCTATAAGCGGCGAAGGTTACGACCTGTTTAGCTACACCGGTGGTGTAAACGGGCAAGTAAACCGTATTGCACTAACCACTGTAGGCAACGCTTACCCTGAGTCGGTTACTGTTTACAACAACCAACTGTTTCTAACAGCATCTGATGCTGCAGGCAAACACCTGTACCGCATGAGTACTGCTGATGCCACGCCGGTGATTGTACCTACAGCGCCCAATATTTATATACAAAGCGGGCTTAACTTTGCCAATAACAACATTTACTTTTTGACAGATAACCAGTTTCAGATTAACTGGGTTAGCCTTTCAGATTTCTCTTACCATACCCTAGACCTTGTGAACTACACTATGCCATACTACTGGTTTAGCACCACCGGCAACAACTTTATGGTAGGCAATAACGGCAAACTATTTTTTGCCGCTTACGATACTTCTACCCAGAAACAAATGTTTATAGAAAGTGATGGCACAGTTGAAGGCACTATTGCCACCATGCCGGCGGGAGCAAATACAAACCACCCGTTCAATATTATTATAAGCTGCGGAAGCGCCGATGTATTTGATTTTAAAATGTGGGGAGACAAGGTAATTGTACCCGCCAATTTTAATAATGCCGGCCGCGAACTATGGATTTATGAGCCGCGTAAAACCACTACCGGTATAACCGAAACTGCTGACAAGGCCGATGTAAAATTGTTTCCTAACCCTGCTACACGCGAACTTAACTTTCAGATAGCCGGTGCCGGATACTGCGAAACAGATGTGCAGGTTACCGGCAACAACGGCCAGGTGGTGCTGCGTAAAAAAGTGATGGGAGAATTATCATCGGTAGATGTGTCGGATTTTGCAGCGGGCAACTATTGCATTACATTTACCAATACTATTACCAGGGCTGCCACGATAAAGAAGTTTATAGTAGTTAAGTAATAAATTTTTAAAAAACCTTTATACAAAAAGCGATGAGCAAGAAGCAAGAAACCGTTGCCCCTGTTCATCGCTTTTCTTCTGCGGGGCAGGTACACTTTAAATTTGTAACTATAACCGAAGCAAGTTTTGAAGTGCCCGATGTAGAGCACCGGCACGGGTACTGGACGTTGTTTGTTTTTCTGGAAGGTAAGGGGCGGCACGTTATTGACTTTAAAGAAGTGCCGATTAAACCCGGCAGCATTCACATTGTATTGCCAGGGCAGATACACGCACTACATGGCGGTAAAAACTTTCTGGCTTATGCGCTGATCTTTACTGAGGAGTTTTTCTTTATGCGCGAAGAGACTATTAAACTGCTGATGCGTCTTTTCAATTTTATGGATGCCGGCGAAGCGGCAGCTTTTGATATTACCAAAGCAGATAAGGATTTTTTTACCAGCCTGCTTAAGCTTATTCAACACGAATACGAAAGCCAGCACACCAATAAAGGTGCAGTATTGCTGGACCTGCTATCGGTATTTATTACCAAATGCATGAGCGCCCTGCAACTGCCACAGCTAAACCATAGTGGCGATGATTCTCTGGATTACATCCGTCTGCGCAATGAAGTTGAAAAAAATTATCGTGCTATACACACCGTAGCCGACTATAGCGCCCGGCTAAGTCTTTCGCCCAAGCAGTTAAATGAAATTTGCCGCAATTATACCGGTAGTACGGCACTTGAGTTTATACATGCCCGCATTGTAATAGAAGCCAGGCGCCTGCTTAAGTACAGTAACAAGCCCATTAAGCAAATAGCTTACGACCTCAACTTTACCGATGCGGCGCATTTTACAAATTTCTTTAAACAAAAAACGGGGACAACACCGGCAGAGTTTAAGGGAAAGTAACATTCAGGTATTACAGGTTACTTCTTAGCCAGTATCTCTGTGTATTGTTGCGGGTTAGTTATCAGCTCAATTGCTTTAGCTACCTCGGGGTCGTTCTGGTAACTCTTTTTCACCTTACCGTAAGCGTAGTAATAACGCCCTGCAATTTCATTTTCCAGCACGGTAATTATCTCGGCTTTATTCTTTACAATATCCTGCTCTTTATCGCGGGCTATTTTTTGCTTAATAGCATCATATTGCGCTTTAACTGCATCGAAGTATTTTTCATCGGTAGCGGCCTCTTTCAGCGCTTCCAGCTTTTCTTCGCTTTCTGTTTTATATGAATAGTCCTTTGATTTTACATAAGCTACAAAATCATTAAAATCTTTTTCTGTAAGCTTAAACTTAGCCGCATCAGTAATTGTATCGTGCATTAAT
>DATGXP010000530.1:0-2921 GCA_035298845.1 Chitinophagales bacterium | reverse complement strand
TCCGGAATTCAGCCATATACGGTATGCCGCACGTTTTACTTTTCCGGTGTTTTTTATAGCCAATATACTATTGGCCGGAGCGTTGCAAATGTTCGTCAACAAATCTTCGTATAAATGGCTGAACCTGCTGTTGATTACTATAGTATGCCTTCTTCTGACGTCGGACTCTTACGATAGTATTCGCACTTTTTATGCTAAACGGAACCCATTCAAAAAAGAAAATTTCGAAAACGAAATCAGCATTCCTAAAATAGATTATGCAGACTATCAGGCCATTCTTCCGCTGCCCTACTACCATGTGGGCTCTGCCGATTGGCACCACACTATGGAAACCGATGAAAGCTTTTTTAGCCGAACCCTTTATATTTCGGCAAATACCCATTTGCCATTAATGAGCTGTAAAATGAGCCGCACGCCTGATTATCAGAATCGCGACCTGGTAAACCTGTTTTTGAAAGATGAGGTTAGCCCCAAAATATTGAACAGGTTAAACAACAAGCCTGTATTACTGGTGTTAGACAAAAACAATTGTACTAACCAGGGTGTTGCGGCTATAGCAGACCATAGCTTTGCATTTCAGGCGTCAGCCAACTGTCAGAATTTTATTGCCCGTGTTAAGCCTACTTTACTCCACGAAGATGATCGATATGCGTATTATAGCTGGAATATTAAACCGTAAATTTTACATTTACTATTAATTCTTAAAACATCAATAAGTGGAATACACCCTATCTACCAAACATCCTAAGAAACGAGCATTTATAACTGGTGGTGGCGGTGGCCTCGGCCGCGCTCTGGCATTAGCATTAGCTAAAGACAGTTGGACAGTGGGCATTACCGACATAAACGAGGCCGCGCTGGCTGAATCAAAGAAATTAGTGGAGGATGCCGGGGGGAAAGCTTTCACGTACAAATTTGATGTATCGAAAAAGGAAGATTATAAACTTGCATTTGATGATTACATTTCGAAAACCGGAGGACTGGATTTAATGGTAAATAATGCGGGAGTAGGCGATGGAGGCCTGATAGGCGAATATGGCCTCGACAATTGGGATTGGATTACCGGCATTAACCAAATGGCGGTAATTTATGGTTCGCACTTTGCGTTGCCATTATTAAAAAAACAAGGTAGTGGCCATATCATCTCTATAGCCAGCGCAGCCGGTTTAGCTAATATGCCTAACATGGGTATGTATAATGTAACCAAGGCAGCGGTTATATCCTTAATGGAAACTATATATGCCGAGGCTAAAGGATTTAATGTAGATGCCAGTGTGGTGTGTCCTACGTTTTTCCGCAGCAATATTATGCAGCATCACAAAGGCGATGAAAACTCTGCTAAAATAGGTCAGACTATCATTCAGCGCGCTAAATTTTCGCCCGATGATATTGCAGATTACATATTAACCCAGGCAGGCAAAGGCACTTTCTATGTATTGCATCCGTGGCAGGCCAAATTGGTGTTTCATGTTAAGCGTTTCCTTCCAAACTTTTTCCTAAAATATAAGGCAAAGCAGTTTGCTAAAAAGGATTGGGTAAAAAAGGCTATCAGCCAAAAGTTTTAATTATGAGGCATTTGGTGATGCTGTTTTGCTGCATGGCAGCGTGCATTTTATTGCATGCACAAAATGGAACAATACAAGGGCGGGTACTGGACAATTTAGATGGCGGGCTGGCAAAAGCCAAAATAGCTGTGGTAGATTCGCTCGGAAATACGGTTAAAGGAATGAGCACTACCAGTGATTTTGCCGGTGACTATACCCTTAAGCAACTGCCTGCCGGCAATTATAACGTACTGGTCACTCTTAAAAATTATACATTAGAAACAGCTACTAATGTGCAGGTGGCTGCCGGCAAAGCGACCTTTATCAACTTCAGGCTTACATCGGCAACAGATATCCGCAAGCAATAAAGGTATTGTTCTTTACACATTAATCACCTCAAACAAACCCTCTCTGCCTAGCAGTGCCTGGCGTATGTGGGCATCATCTGTGTCGGTAAGAAACACCTGCCCCAGGTCCTCTCCTGCTATTAGCTCTATCAGTTTCTGGCTGCGGTCGTTATCCAGTTTATCAAATATATCGTCAATTAAAAGCAGTGGCTTAAGTTCTAGCCCGGTGTTAACGGCAATGCCGTTCTTTATAAGTTCGTACTGCGCAAATTTCAAGGCAATGATGAAACTCTTCTGCTGCCCCTGCGAACCAAATTTCTTAATTTTAGAAGTAGAGGCCTGCGTATCCACCGGTGTAATAAAAAACTCAATATCATCTTTATGTATACCCGTATCGGTACGTTGCAGCACAAGGTCGCGCTCTGTACCGGCCAGCAGAAGCTCATCAAACGTTTTGTCGTTCAACTGCGAGGCATAACTAAAGTTAACCACTTCGCGCTCCAAGCTGATCTCTTTATAATATTTTTGAAAAACCGGTTGCAGTTTTTGTATCACTACTTTACGCGCCTCATAAATTTTAGAACCGAGCGGAATCAGCTGGCTATTGTAAGTTTCCAGTAATTGCCTGTCAACTTTATGGGTTTCGGCAAAGCGCTTTAGGGCTGCATTGCGCTGGGTAAGCACCTTGTTATAAGCAATCAGCCACTCTAGGTATTCGTGGTTTATTTGCGAAAGCGTACCATCTAAAAACCTGCGTCGCTCCTCGCTACTGCCCAATATCAGTTGGCTATCATCCGGCGATATTATAATGCAGGGAAAATTGCCGATATGGTCGCTAAGCTTAGGCACTGCCACATCATTTATCAATAGCTCTTTGCGTTTGTTGGTCGGCAGTTTATACACCACCTCAAAGGCGCCATTCTGCTTCATAAAACGCCCCTCCAGCCTGAAAAAGTCTCTACCGAAAAGAATGTTCTGTTGGTCTACCGAGTTGAAATAGCTTTTGGTAAGGCACAGGTAGTAAATAGCA
>DATGXP010000529.1:0-1557 GCA_035298845.1 Chitinophagales bacterium | reverse complement strand
TTGCAGATGCGGTAGCTACAGTGGCTCCAAAACATGGTTCATTGGTATTGGCCATAGTTAAACTTTGCGGGCCGGGTTCTGCAATAGTTTCCGAAACTGCTACTTGGCAGTTATTGGCATCTGTTACAATGCCGGCATACGTACCGGCAGGTCTGCCGGGTATAGTGGTAGTACCAGCCGGCAAAGGGTTGCCTAAGAAAGAATAGGGAGGTGTTCCTCCGCCTACGGTAATGGTTAAAGTACCATCGCTGCCGCCATTACATTTTACATCCTGGTGCGATGTTGTGGCTGTTAAAGCAGAGGTAGGTTGCGTAAGTACTACACTATCATACCGCAGGCAATTATTGCCATCGCTTAAAGTAAGGTTATACTGGCCTGCAGCTAAATTTGTTGGATTGCTTACAGCGGGGGCTCCGTTGCTCCAGGTATATGAATATCCGGGGGTGCCGCCGCTGGCGTTTACGGTAATTGTTCCGGTGGCATCACCAAAGCAGTTAATATTGGTAGAAGCAAGTGTATGGGTAAACAGCGTAGGCTGGTTAATAGTAGCGCTGCCTGTTATAGTGCAGCCCTTATCATCGGTAACTGTTACAGTATAAGTGCCTACTCCCAGGCTCAGATTGTTCTGGGCCGAGGATATGTTGCTCCAGTAGTATGTATAGGGGGCATTGCCGCCACTTACATTGGCCATAGCACTACCCGTTTGCGATTGAAAACAGCTATCATCTACACTGGTTACGTTTAATGTAAGCGCCGGTGGCCCGGTAATAGTGCCCGAAGCGGTGGCCGTGCAGCCAGTGGCATCGGTAACGGTTACACTTACTGCACCTGCACTTAAGTTGGCGGCCACAGGGTTATTAGCCGATGCTGGGCTCCAGGTATAATTAAAAGGAGCAACCCCTCCCGATGTTACAGAAACTATCGCCTGCCCGTCGTTATCGCCGGCACACGATGTATTTACCGTGGCCAGGCTGGCTACTATAGCAGAAGCAGGTTCGGTAATTACTACCGTACCCGAAAATGCATGTGACGGCAGGCCATCGGTGTAGTTGTATGTATAAGTGCCCGCTGTTAAATTACTGATAGTAGGGCCGCTGCCGCCATTGCTCCATGTAATATTTTGCGGTGGGTTGGCCGTGGTTACGGTCAGTGTAGCCGAGCCATTGTTCCCTCCAAAGCAGGTTACATTGGTTTTAGATACGCTGGATGTAATACCGCATGGAAGCGCAGCAATAGTTTCTGAATACTGCAACAGTGCCGAACAACTGTTAGCATCGCGAAAATCTGCAATCCATGTACCTGCAGGCAACGATACTGTATTGCCCGGAAACCCTGCCCAGTTAACTCCGGTATAGGGAGGTGTTCCGCCGCTAATAGCTATAGTAGCGGTGCCGTTTCCATTACAGGGTGCATCGGTGTGCGATGTTGTTGCAGTTAATGCTGTTGGCTGGCTTACATTGTACTGCGCGGTAGATGTACACACGCCATCCGTTACAGTTACCGCATAAGTACCGGCAGTTAGCCCAGGCAATGTGGCTTGTGTATTGTTGTTGTTCC
>DATGXP010000528.1:0-2788 GCA_035298845.1 Chitinophagales bacterium | reverse complement strand
TTTACCCGCATTGTATGCCGGCCCCAATTCCGAAGCCGGAGAGTTTTCGGGCAGGGTGGCAAACTCATATACTTTGTTGTCCTCTTGTAAAGGCCTTATATCCTCCTCAAAATTTTTGAACTCGGCTGCCCGCGGGTCGTTAGGCGAAGCAGTGGCAAATTGCTTGTAAGCTTTTGCCGCATCGGCATACTTACCGTTAATGCGCAGCACTTGCCCATAGTAAAATTTATTAACGGGCCTTGCCGAAGTATTATTAGCCAATGCCTGGTAAATTGCTTCGGCGCTTTTATAATCGGCCATGGTAGTAAAGGCATTGGCCAGTTTTTCCCACGCCTCTATATTATTAGCATCTGCATCTACCGCCTTTTTATACTGCGCCGCCGCCTGCTCAAACCTGAATTTGCGCATGAGCTTATCGCCCTGCTTTACATATTTGTTCTGCGCACCGACAACCATAGCCAGTAACATTACCAGCAGCAAAAAAAGGCCTCTCATTCGTATTACTTTAAAGTGTGGGGCGCAAATGTAAGCGGATATAGGAAATGCGGAAGGCAGATTTTAGAATGCGGATTGGGGGGCGAAATGCGAATTAAACAGCCAATACAAACATTTAAGGAAGCCGGATTTGATTATATTAGTTACATAAACGCTACAATGAAAACGCTGTTATTTTACTTACTCCTTTTAAGCGCTCTTTATTCATGCAATCGCCAAAGCGACCATACTAAAGATACTGATACCTTTAAAGCAGCCAATCAAATTATAGCCTTAGACAATAATGATATAATGCGCCAGTTGCAGAAGCTTAGTGAAACAGATCCGGCAAAAGTTACCCCTTATTTAAATAGAGCTGATACAATTTACAAAACACTGAATGCCATTTTAAATACGGACACCACCGGGCCGGGGTATATTGATTCAAATTATAGCAATGCTCTTCAATTCATACTCACTACCTGTCCTCATGATAGCGCGGCATTAAATGCACATTATTTATCGGTAGGTCTATTGCCCGCATCAGAATCCGTTTCATATCCGCACGCAGCGAACAAACTACTTTGCCTGATGCACGGTGCGCTTAAAGTAACCTATGAAAAAATTGGAGCCAGTATTTGCGGTTGGGGTAGTATAGACCTTCCCTCTGTAGCAACTACCTGCGGCGATACTACCACCATATTTATTGAGCGAATTAAGTATGAAAGCGCGGTTACCATTACCTATTTAGAGGAGCAAAATGAACATAAAAAGCTACCTGTTTACGAAATAAATTATACCCGTTCGTTTGTGCTGATAAAAACAGCAAAACTGTCCCCTGGTGTATATAATCTATCTGGTGACATTGCTATACCCGAACATCCAGCAGAACATAGATTGCTTTATTCCAGGTTAGAAGTAAAGTAGCCTTTAATTTCCCTGTGTTTTCTACATTCGCGGCATGAACAAAAGCCAGTTAGTTAGCGTAATTAAACAGAAACAATCTTTTTTGTGCGTAGGTTTGGATACCAGCCTTGACCTGATACCGCAGCACCTGCTTCAATACGAGGATCCTATCTTTGAATTCAACAAAGCCATTATAGATGCCACTGTAGATATTGCTATGGCCTATAAACCCAACCTGGCGTTTTACGAAAGCATGGGCCTGAAAGGCTGGGCAAGCCTGGAGAAGACTATGAAGTATTTGCAGCAGTACAAAGACGAGGTATTTACCATAGCCGATGCCAAGCGTGGCGATATTGGCAATACCTCTAAAATGTATGCAAAAGCTTTTTTTGAAGAGCTACACTTTGATTCCGTAACCGTAGCGCCATACATGGGCGAAGACTCAGTAAGCCCTTTTCTGGAATATAAAGATAAATGGGTGATACTGCTTGGCCTTACCAGCAATAAAGGCAGCAGCGATTTTCAGTTTTTAGAAACCGGTGAAGGCAAACTATACGAGCAGGTAATACGCAAAGCACAAAAGTGGGGAACGAGCGAGCAACTGATGTTTGTGGCCGGTGCCACACACCCTGAAGAGTTTAGCAACCTGCGTGCTTTGGCCGAAGATTACTTTTACCTGGTACCGGGTGTAGGCGCACAGGGTGGCGATATGGATAAGATATGCGAACACGGGCTTAACCACGAATGCGGTTTAATAATAAACAGCGCACGCCAGATAATATACGCCAGCAAAGGTGAAGATTTTGCTGAAGCAGCAAGAGCTACTGCCCTATCTACACAACAGCAAATGACAAAATATCTAAAGTCCCTTTAGGCTTACGATTATTCTTATACATTTGGTTATTCAAAAAAATAAAACAAACATGAAGAAAATCCTACTTACTTCTCTTTCGTTATTTGTTTTTGGGGGCATGATGATGGCCCAGAACGATGCGTTTGATGTGCAGAGCCGTGTGTATAAAACCGCATTGAAAAATTACGACCTGCAGGCAGCTACCATAGCTTTATACAATATGCAGGCGCTGAAACCGGAAAGAACCGACCTGAATGACTCGCTTGCCCTGCTATATTTTGCGGGCGAAAGATTTGCTCAATCGTATTTGATAGGCGAAGAAATTGTAAAAGCTGACCCTAAGCGCAACGATATGCTTGAACTGGTAGCGGTTTCTAAACAAAACCTGGGCCTGGTTAAAGAAGCGCTTACCGACTACGAAAAACTTTATGCTGCCGATAAATCGGTGTTCTACTTATACCAAATGGCTACCCTGCAATATCAGCTTAAAAGATATGGTGAGTGTGTAGCATCGCTTGACCAGATTATTGCCAACCCGGATGCCGACAAACAAAA
>DATGXP010000527.1:0-5818 GCA_035298845.1 Chitinophagales bacterium | reverse complement strand
GTACCATTTTTTCCATTCGCGGTCCTTACCCATTATCATGCCCTCTCCGGTTTGCAGGTAGCTCAGGAACTCCTCGCCGCCATTGCTGCCAAAGCCATCCATTACATCGTTGCTTATCGATTGTGTTTTGGCAGTTTCGTTCACATCGTATGCAGTGCCATATTTCATAGCCTTTGCATCGCTAAAACCAATCTTGCGTAAATTATCTACCGTTACTTTATCATCCTTTTTTAGCTTACCGGCTTTTATAGCCACCTCTACTTCCTCTTTGGCTACACGGGCTTCTTTAGCACTGGCACGTGTAGCGCTGCTTACGCTATACAGCACCACACCGGCGCCCATATCGGTATTAACCGAACCGTTGGCCGCTACGTTGCTTTTTTGGTAGGTGCGCGATTGCTCAAGCACAATACTATCTACTGCGGCGCCTTTCATCTGCGCGGTCTCCAGTGCATTGTTAGCCAGTGATGACTGCAGCACACCGGCCCAGCCCGAGCCTTTAAAGCTGCCATTGGTATCCTGCCCGCGCTGTATTTTGGCTACGCATTTATTCAGGCATTTCTCTACGCGTTTCTTTAGTTGTGGGTCGTGGTTTACGTAATCTACTATGTTGGTGAGAAACTGCGATGTAAGCACTACATCTATATTAGCACCCAGCTTTACCTGCGGCTGTGTACCTTCCATTGTGGTTATATTCAAATCTTTATCAGGTGAGTTTTCTACCTGTGCCAGCATGTAATTTAAGGCGCGGGTAAGGTTAGCGCTATATTCTCCGTTGGTGGGTGTGTTGCGGCAACGCAGCAGGCCCATGGCTACCATAGCCGTGGTGGCCGGGTCAGACTTTACAGCATGCGGGTCCATAACGCCCTGCCTGCTATGGCTGCCGGCGCCCCAGCCCCCATCGTTGCCCTGCGCTTTGGCTAGCCAGGCCAGTGCTTCCTGCTGCGACTTAGCTACTTTCTGCGGGGTCTTATAAATGAAATCAGAATCGGAAGGTTCTTCACCAAACACGGTTTTAAATACGCAGCCCTTTTCGGGGGTAGGTGTGTCGGTAGCAGTAGTTGTAGCGGGGTTAGTAGTAGCATGATGTGTGCGCAGGTAATTGCCATTGGTAGGCAAGGTAGCGAGCAGAATGGCAACAGTGGCCAGCAGCAATAGAGCAATAGCCGCAGCCGGGGTTTTAAAGGCTTTCATGATGGATATGGATTTGGTTAGTTAATGGATAACGTAAACACGATGTTCAACCTGCTGTAAATCCATACCCGGCAATTATTAAAGGATGTTAAAGCAATAAACTAAATCTGTATCTTTAAGTCATGCTAACCCAACAATTTGCAGCGCACTTTGCCAACGACTGGATTGAATCGTGGAACAGCCACGATATCGATCGCATTCTATCACACTACACCGATGATTTTGAAATGAGTTCGCCCTTGATAGCACAGGTAACCGGCGAAACCACCGGTGTATTAAAAGGGAAAGAAGCCATTGGTGCGTATTGGAGCAAAGCCTTGCAGCGTTTTCCCGATCTTAAATTTGAACTGGAAGGCGTGTTTGTAGGGGCCGTATCTGTGGTGCTTACCTATACCAATGTATCGCGCGGTGTTAAAGCAGCCGAGCTATTCTACTTTAACGAGACAGGGTTAGTATACCGGGCAGCAGGTAATTACAGTGCCTGATTATTTTACCTGCATGTAAAGCTTTTAAGAGGTTTTTAATTTTTTCACAAAAATATGTCCTTTCAATAGTTGTATATACAAATATTACTTTTACATTTGCACCAGATATGGGAACGATAGAGGAAGAAATAAAGCAGCAGAAGAAGTTTGAGAGTGAGCATGAGAAGGCTATGGTAAACATATTGTATACCAGTAGCTGGTTGCACAATAAGAACGCTGCGCGGTTTAAGGAGTTTGATATTACACCCGAGCAGTATAACGTGTTGCGCATTTTGCGCGGCTCGCATCCTAAGCCGCTGATGTTGGGCGAGGTAACTTGCCGAATGCTGGATAAAAACAGCAACGCAACAAGGCTGGTTGAGAAGCTGCGGTTAAAGGGCCTGGTAAAAAGAGAACTGTGCCCTAACAACCGCCGCCAGGTAGATATTGTAATAACCGATAAGGGATTGACGCTGTTATCTAAAATTGATTTTACTACCGAGGAGTGGAACGCATCGCTTAAAACTATTACCAAAGCAGAAGCACAGGAGCTAAACCGTATACTTGATAAGTTAAGAGATTAAAAAAATTTGCCTCAATTGTTGTATATACAAATATTGTCTTTACTTTTGTTGTCGAAATCAAGAAATCATGAAGAGAGATAAATTCATAACACGCAGCTTACTAACTGCCACGGCGGTAACCGCCTCGGGTATTATGCAATCGCTTTTCAGCAAACACGAAGAAGAAATTAAGCCTATTGAACAGGTAGGCTTCGAACATTTACCAACTAAAAAATCAAATGCTATGGCAAACATGATTTTGCACCGCGCCAACGAGCGCGGCCACGCCAACCACGGTTGGCTCAATTCGTATCACTCGTTCAGCTTCGCCAGCTACTACGACCCTGAGAAAACAAACTTTGGCGTATTGCGTGTATTGAACGACGATACCGTAGACCCGGGCGAAGGATTTGGCACACACCCGCATAATAATATGGAGATCATCTCTATACCATTGGAAGGAGACCTGGAGCATAAGGACAGTATGGGCAACACCACTGTAATAAAGCAAGGCGATATACAGGTAATGAGCGCCGGCACAGGTGTATACCACAGCGAATACAACAAGAACCGCGACAAGCAGGTTAAGTTTTTACAGATATGGGTAATACCACGCGCGAAAGGCGTAAAGCCCCGCTACGACCAGATTACCCTTTCCGAAGCCGACCGGTTGAATAAGTTTCAGCAGATAGTATCGCCTAATGCCGATGATGCCGGTGTATGGATCAACCAGGATGCATGGTTTAACCTTGGCAAGTTTGATAAGGCGGTAACTACCGATTACAAGTTGAATAAAACCGGTAATGGGGTCTATGCCTTTTTGCTGGGCGGGCAGGCTACTATAAACGGCCAGGCGCTCAATAACCGTGATGCGGTAGGGGTGTGGGATACAGATAAAGTAAGCATAGATGCACAGCCCGGTGCGGAGATATTATTGATGGAAGTGCCAATGGAAGTAAAAGGATAAACGTAAATAATTAATCAAACCATTTCATAACAAATTAAATTAAACAACATGTCAACTCAAACAATTTCTAAATGGTCTATTGACCCAACACACAGCGATATTCACTTTAAAGTGAAACACCTGATGATTAACACCGTAACCGGCAGCTTCAAAAAATTTGATGCCAGCCTGGAGACTTCGAAAGAAGATTTAACGGATGCAAAGATTTCTTTCACGGCCGATATCGATAGCATTACTACCGGTATGGATATGCGCGATACGCACCTGAAGAGCGATGATTTCTTCAACGCCGAAAAATACCCACAATTGAAGTTTGAAAGCACTTCGTTTGAAAAAATGGGCGATACAATTTACCTGTTGAAGGGTAACATCACCATCCGCGAAACGACTAAGCCTATACAACTGGATGTAGAGTATGGTGGTAAGATGGTAGACTTCTACGGTAATACCAAAGCCGGTTTTGAAATTACCGGTAAGCTGAAAAGAAAAGATTTTGGCTTGAACTGGGATGCCGTAACAGAGGCAGGTGGGGTAGTAGTGAGCGACGAAATTAAGCTGGTGCTTAATGTGCAGATGCAGTTGAACAAGTAGTAAGTAGTTAGTATTGAGTAATGAGATAATACAGGAGTGAGGATAATGGAATGTATGTTCTATTATCCTCAGCTGCCTGAAAAAGGAAAAGGCATGAAAAAGCAAATAGAAGAAGTGATGACCCCGCCGGCACCGCACATGGTGGGCGATGGTTTCAGGGTACACAATTTTTTTCCGGGTACGCTGGATATAAAACGTATGAGCCCGTTTTTCTTAATGGACTACAACGCAAAAGTGGAGTTGGCCCCAACTGAGAAACTACGCGGCGTGGGCGTACACCCGCATCGTGGGTTTGAAACAGTAACTATAGCCTACCACGGCAAAGTAGCCCACCACGACAGCGCCGGCAACAGCGGCGTGATAGGCGAGGGCGATGTGCAGTGGATGACGGCTGCCAGTGGTATACTGCATAAAGAATATCACGAGCAGGAGTTTTCCCGCAAAGGCGGTGCTTTCCAAATGGTGCAGCTTTGGGTTAACCTGCCGGCTAAAGATAAAATGAGCAAGCCTAAATACCAGGCGCTATCGGTAAACGATATGGGCAAATACCAGCTGCCGGATAATGGCGGCCATGTAGATGTAATAGCGGGGGAGTTTAAAGGAGTGAAAGGCCCTGCCTTTACCTTTAGCCCAATACAGGCTTATAACTTGTATCTGAACAAAGGCGCGAAAATAAGTTTTGACCTGCCGGAGAACTATAACACGGGTTTGCTTGTTGTAGAGGGCGACGTGGTAATAAATGAGCAAAGCGTGCCTGTAGATAATTTTGTGTTGTTTGAAAACAAAGGTACACAAATTGAAGTGGAGGCATTGGCTGATGCAAAGGTACTGGTGTTGAGCGGCGAGCCTATCAACGAGCCTATATTTGCTTACGGGCCGTTTTTGATGAACACGCGCGAGGAGGTAATTCAGGCTTATGATGATGTAAACGCAGGTAAGTTTGGATATTTAGAGGATTGACAAACAAATTTCAGATATTAGAGCACAACATAAAATCCAAACAACAACACAAAATGAAGATTACCGTTATATCAGGCAGCCCGAGGCAACAGAGTTTTACCGTGCATATTGCAAAGTACCTGCACAAACATTTAGCAGAAAAATACCCTGCACATGAGTTTGAGTTTTTGAACCTGCAGGAGGCACAACTGCCGTATGTAGAAAAAGTATGGAGTACGATTAACGATGTGCCTGAGCAGTTTAAAGATGCTGCTAATAAAATTTACACGGCTGATGCATTTGTGTTGGTTACACCTGAGTATAACGGTAGCATGACGTCATCGCTGCGTAATTTGTTCGACCACTTTCCCAAGCAGGTGAAGAAGACTTTTGGCATAGTAACGGCCAGCGAAGGCGCTATGGGTGGCATACGTGCCGCGGTAGGTATGCAAAACCAGATATGTGGTTGGTTTGGTATAGTGTGTCCTAACATGCTGCTGATACCGGCTATGGATAAGAAATTTGATAAGGAAGGTAACTTACTGGATGAGAAATTCATGAACAACATTATGACCTTTACCAACGAGTTTATCTGGCTGGCAGAGGCAGTATATTCTAAAAAGCATTCTTAAAATACACATTATGTTCAAGCAAATATTAGCTACCAAAGTAACGGCCTTACAGGCTAACCTATCGCTCTTGTTATTACGTGTAACACTGGGTGTATTAATGATACCACATGGCTACATGAAGCTTACTAAGTTTAGCGAATTGCAGGAGAAATTTATGGATTTTATGGGCCTGGGTAAAAGTGTAGCGCTGTCGCTTACCATAGGTGCCGAGTTCTTTTGCTCTATACTGCTGGTAGCTGGTTTGCTAACCCGCTTTTCGGTGGTGCCTTTAATTATTGCCATGATAGTGGCGGTGTTTACTGCACACAATGGCGAAATATTTGGCGACGGCGAGCACGCCTTTTTATACCTGATAGGCTATGTGGTAATACTGATAGCCGGTGGTGGGAAGTACAGCGCCGATGGTTTACTGCTGAAGAAATAAACAGAGAGTAAAATGAACCGGCTGCAGTTTATTCATTCATCATT
>DATGXP010000526.1:0-3716 GCA_035298845.1 Chitinophagales bacterium | reverse complement strand
TTTCTCATCTTTTAATAGTTCTACGGTATCGCCGTCTTTTACTCCCACTACTTTGTAGGTGCCGGCATTATTGGCTTCAACAGTATCGCTTATCGCCCCACGTTCATTACATGCGCTTAGCAGCAATATAGCTAATACAGTAAACAGGTTTTTCATACTCCGAATAACAGCGATTTTTTGCAGATGCAGTAATGTTTTTATCAGTCCGGTAAACACATTATGTTTAAAAGTGCTTTTTTGCCATTGTGTTTCTGGTATTATTTTTCAATATTAATGGTTAAACGTGTTTGTTTCATTCTTTATATAGTAGTAATACTGGCTGTGTTTTGGGGCCTGCTGCGTGGCAGGGTTAATATTGCTTTTGCGCTGGCACTGTATAGTACGCTGGCGCTTTTGGCAGTTGCTTTTGTGAACGTGCTAAATACAAGGGGCAGATTTTTGAAGTACGGAAAGGAAACACTTCTGGCGGCTACGGCTGTCATTAGCACACTTTTTCTGGTAGATGTAATTCTGTTATATGTAATACGCCCGGCTAACTACCTTACATACGCCGAGGTAAATGGCGACCGGTTTTACTATAGTAATGCACTCAGGCAAAAGTTTGCCGCTATTAATGAGGTGTACCGGTCAGACTACGTGCATAGGTGGTACAACCTGAAGTGGAAGCCCGGCAGTGTTACTAATTTCAGGCACACCGAGTTTACATACCGCCACAAATACAATAGCGAAGGCTTGCGCAGCGATGAAATACCGGTTAAGAAGAAAGGCAATGAAAAACGGGTAATAGTTTTGGGCGATTCTTTTGTAGAGGGTATTGGCGCTCCGCAGGATTCTACCGGTCCGGCTTTATTGCAGGATATTTTAAATGCCGGATTAGCAAGCGATACGTTTTATACGGTAGTTAACGCAGGGCTATCGGGTAGCGATGTATTTACTGAGTATTATCTGCTTAGCAACAGGCTAATGGCTTACCGGCCCGATATGGTAATTGTAAATATAAACAGCACCGATATAGATGATGTGGTAGAGCGTGGCGGCTTTGAGCGGTTTATGTCAGACTCTACGGTGCGTATTAAAGATTCTCCATGGTGGGAGCCTTTTTATGGCGGAAGTATGATTGTGCGGTTACTGGCACGCAATGTAATGGGCTACACGGTTAACCTGCTTAAGTTTAAAGATGTCCCCCTGTTACAACAGAATGCGATAGATGAATTAAATCATGCTATTGAAGCCTTCGAGTGGCTGGCAGTGCAACATAATTTTAAACTCGTGTTTGTATTTCAGCCCCGGCTTAATGAGCTGGAAAACCACCAGAATCCGTTGGGCGGGCTGATGCGCGTTGTAGAGAAAAGGAATAAAGCGCTTGTCGCAAATTTGTATCTGGCTTACGGTAACTATTTCCGCGAGGCTAAGCTGCCTCCCCGCAACTATTACTGGCCTATAGACCTGCACCATAACTCGGAAGGGTATTTAATGTGGGCGCGTATGGTAAAGGAGTCGTTTACTTACAATGGCCGGTATTATGGCATTAATTGCATATTTGAATAGACGAAATATAAACGGTGCTAAAAAAAATAACCTTTTCGGTATTGCTTACCCTGGCGCTGCTTGAAATAGCCTTGCGGCTGGGCGGTTTTTACCGCACTTATTCAGAAAGGATTGGCAAAGGCTATCAGAGTTACTACAACGTAACTTACAATAGCTGGTATTTTACATATCCACCCGATACATCGTTTGTAGCCGATAATGGCGACTTTAAATTTGCTTACACTACAAACTCGTTGGGGCTTAGAGAGAAAGAGTTTGCAGAGCCAGCTACTGACTCTACCCTCAAAATTATTACCATCGGCGATTCATTTACCGAAGGTGTAGGTGCGCCGTACGATAGCACCTGGCCCCGCTTGCTGGAAGATGAACTACAGCCCAAAGGCATAAGCGCAAGTGTTTACAATGCCGGTATGGGTGGTGCAGATCCGTTTTACGAATACACATTGTTTAGAGATAAACTGGTAAGCTATAAGCCCGACATGCTTGTAATGGTAATTAACAGCAGCGATTTTGCCGACTATCTTTTTCGTGGTGGGTTTGAGCGTTTTAAACCTGATGGTACCACTGTTTATAAAACAGGCCCCTGGTACGAGCCGCTGTGGCAGTATAGCCGTACCGCCAGGTTGGCTATGCACGCGTTGCTTGGTTTTAAAAAGGGTAATTTATTTGTACAGCGCAGCAGGATGAAAGAAGAATATGCCGGTGCTGTGGCTGCCATTGCAGTTGCGTGCGATTCTATAGAGCAGTTATGCAACGGTATTGGTTGTAACCTTACAGTGGTGTTGCACCCCAGCCCATCGGAGGTTATGTACCGCAAGCAGCATTTTCATTTTGGCCCATGGCAATACCAGTATGTCAGCGAAGAAGCCCGGCTTTTGGCTGATGTAATGCAGCAGTTGGATAGTAAACTGACAAGTAAGGGCATACCGGTAATAAACCTGTGGCATTCGTTTGATACTATCATTAATACAGAAAACTATCTGCAATATACCTATGAAAACGACCGCCACTTTAATGCCACCGGCTACAAAATAATGGAAGGGTTTATAATCAAAGACTTACAGATTGCTACGCGGTAATTTTAAAAGTCACATACTAAAAAGCTAAACCTGTGCGTTAAATCAGTAACAAGCGCACCCGCAATGAATCCAACTCTCCTTTTTTTAATGTGATAATACAGGATTAAAATACAATGTGATTACGCCGATAGCAAGACGTAATAATCTGAGTAATCAAACTGTATTATCCGTGTAATCTAAAAGGGAAAAGTATGGGTAAACACACACTAACGCTGGTGGTCGTTCTGCTTGCAGGCACCGCAGCAAATGCTCAGTTCTTTATGGGTTTGCGGGGAAGCAATTACGGAGGTATTACCAACGTAAATTATAACCCCACTATTGCCAATAGCCCGTTTTTGGTAGATATTAATCTGATAGCAGTAGGAGCTACTGTAAACAACAACTATGTAGGCGTAGACCGTCGCCCGCTGCTGCACCCATCGTTGTTTAACTCTGCTAACTTCAGAGAGGAGTATTTGCACGAGCGTGTAAACGGAAAAGATAAACAGGCCTATATTGGTGCGCAGGTGCAGGGGCCCTTGTCCTTTATGTTTTCGTTTGGCCCTAAAAAGAAACGCAAGCTCAATGCCATCGGGTTTAGTTATCATGCCAACGCGGTGTTTAACACCGACCATGTAACAGAGGTGTTTGCCCGCACCGCTTATCATGGCCTGGGGTCAGAGGCCAATGCTATTACTAATTACCTGGGCCGTGAGTTATACAATGGTAACTTATCGGTTAAGTCGGCTGTGTGGAACGATTACGGCATAACCTACTCACGCATAGTTTACGATAAAGGTCCGATGCTTGTAAAAGCAGGTGGAACAATAAAACTGCTGCAACCTATTGCCGGGGCTTATGGCTACGTAAAGAATTTAAACTACCGCTGGACAGAGTATGAACAGTTGAGTATTTATAACACCGAGGCCCAATATGCTTATAGCGATGGGCTTGTTAGCTCACAAGGCAATTCAACTGACAATGCTGCGCAAAATGTAAGTAGTTACATAAAGAACGCCATGTCCTTTAAGGCCGGTACACCAACGGTAGGTATGGACCTCGGCGCTGTGTTCGAATGGTGGCCAGAGAAGAATAAAAATGAAGAGATGG
>DATGXP010000525.1:0-4825 GCA_035298845.1 Chitinophagales bacterium | reverse complement strand
AACAGGGCTATTGAAATAAGAATGGTGCTGGGTGATGAGTTGGGCACCGCCGATTTGTATGCCAACTCAGGGGCTATGTATGGCTTGTTGGGTAATTACCCTCTGGCATTAAAATCGCACATGCAGGCGCTAAAAATATTTGAGCAGTTCGAACAGCCATCGCGTGTGGCAAGCACCTGTTCTAATATTGGGGTGGTATATGCGGAGCTGAAAAACTATGACGAGGCACTTAAAATGTATCAGCGGGCGCTTGATATACGCTATGTAGAAAATGATGCGACAGAGATTAGCGATATACTAAATAATATAGCTAATGTGTATCACGATGCCGGTAAGTTTAACGAGGCCTTGAATATGCACGAGCGTGCATTGGAGCTTAGGAAACAAACAGGCAATAAAACTAAAATAGCTACCTCGCTGGTTAACCTTGGAGATGTTTACAAGGCGCTTAACCAATACCCGCTTTCTCTCGACTTTTATTCGCGGTCGATAGAATTATTTGAAACACTGAATGAGAAAAGAGGTTTAGTACCTGCTTATTATAATATAGGCGAATTGTATTTTTTAACCGGCGACTATAAAAATGCCCGGTATTATCTGGATGAGGCTATTAAGCTGGCAGAGGAGATAGGATTAAAAGACCATTTACGCGAAGCGTATGAACACATGGCGATGATTTTTGCAGAGGAAGGCAAATTTGAAGAAGCATATAAACTGCATGTAAAGTTTACAGAGTTAAATAAAGAAGTGGCCAATTTGGAAACAAGCCGCCTGGTGGCTCAAATGACCATGCGCCACGAGATAGAGCAAAAGGACAGGGAAACCGAACTGGAAAGGGTTAAGAACCTTGAGCTGACAAAAGCCTATAATTCTTTAGAATTAGAAAAGCAACGATCGGAAGAATTATTGCTGAATATTTTACCAGAGGAGGTGAGTGAAGAACTTAAGCAAAGTGGTAAAACCAGGGCACGAAGCTTTGAAATGGTTTCTGTTTTATTTGCAGATATTAAGGGATTTACCCTCATTAGTGAGCAACTATCTGCCGAAGAGCTTGTAAGTGGAATAGATGAATACTTTGAAGCCTTTGATAAAATTGTAGAAAAGCATGGCGTAGAAAAAATTAAAACTATTGGAGATGCTTACTTGTGCGCTGGTGGAGTACCAGTGGCAGCAATTGACCATGCAGAAAGAATAGTAGCGGTTGCCAAAGATTTTATATGTGCCGCTGATGAATTAAGGGTAGAGCGTGCTAAAAAGCAACTTCACACCTTCGATTTTAGAATAGGTATACACTCTGGCCCGGTGGTGGCAGGTGTAGTGGGTATTAAAAAATTTGCGTACGATATATGGGGCGATACGGTAAATACGGCATCGAGAATGCAACAACATAGCGAGCCTGGCCGGATAAATATTTCTGAAAGTACCTATCAGTTTATTAACGGGAAATTTAATTGTGCATTTCGTGGCGAAATAGAAGCAAAAAACAAAGGCAAGTTGAAAATGTATTTTGTAGAATAAACCGCAGGGAATATTTTTGTTTAACGTCCAATACCTGAGTTGTAAAAACCTCTACTATGAATAAGCAATACCTGTTATTAATATTATCATTTGCTATTAATGCTATAACGTTTGGTCAAATAGAACCCCGCAGCACCGAAAGTATTGGCCTAAACGATATAAGTATTATAGAGCTTCCAGGCAATGGCGATGTTTGGGCGGGCTCTGCAAGCGAAGGGGTGGCTTTTTACAGCAATTTCTGGAACAGCTGGACTTATTACAACAGCACCAACACCCCTCAGCTTGCATCCGATAATGTAACAGCAATAGCTGTTATGGGTATTGGTACGGCGCAACACGCTGTGATAGGCACCAGCAATGGAGCCGTTGATTTTATAGATGCTATTCCTACGGCACTTTCATCTTTACCCGAAACCAGCGTAAGGGGTGTTGTTTATAGACCCGATTCGCTCTGGGTGCTAACCGATAATAACATTACCCGCTACGATTCTACAATTGCGTTCCGCACTACAGCAGCATCTCCGCTTCCCAATATTACTTGTACACAAAAGACTAACTCTGCCTGCGGTGGCGTGTGGGTAGGCACTGCTAACAATGGCTGCTTTTATACAACCAATGGCGTAAACTATACTTACATTGATACCACACCCGCCAACCAGAAACTGGTAGATAACCGCGTAAATGCAATAGCAGTAGATAATAACTGTGTAGCGAAATTCATAGGCACCAAGGGCGGATTTTCAGCTTGCCCTGTAGCTAATCCCTGCTAGAATTTTACCACAGCTAACGGATTGCCGCAAAATGATATCACAAGCATAGCCACCGGTTGCGGCAAGATATGGCTGGCCACCCGCGACTCGGGCGTAGTAGTGTTTACACCACCTTCTACTTTTACACGTGTTACAATGGCTAATGGCTTGCCGAATAATAATATAACAGCTATAGCCGTAAACCCTGCCACCTGTACGGCATACATAGGTACTGCCGATGGAAATATTGCCGTAGTAGACAGCGCACGTAACGTGGTGAATGTGCTGAGCGGGATAGAGAAAGTAAACCACCATTCATTTTTCGTAAGTGTTTACCCGCAGCCGGCTGTCGGCCAGCTTAATTTCATTTTTGAAAATGAGATAGCTATTGGAGAATTGCATATAACTGATATCAGTGGCAGAAGGGTAGCCGTTGCACAGTTGAGAAACGCCGCACGCGCCACAACCGATGTTTCGGCATTGCCTAACGGGTTATACTTCTACCAGCTATACAGTAGTAACCAACTAATAAAAACAGGCAAAGCAGAAGTTATAAAATAACACACCATGCTTGTGTAATTATTCTTCGGGGCTATTGCTTTTCCAGGTATTCCGGCAGCGATTTACCAATGATAAATGTCCAACCTTCTTCAAAGCTTTCTCTTGCAAAATCTTTGTTGTTTTTCGGGAAAGTTTCAAGCCCTGTATGTGTAAGCACTAAACGTGTTTTATCACTTTCGGCAAACAGTTCAAAAGTAACCTCACTGTTTCCTGCATATTCATCGTATCGCCAGGTGTAGGCAAGTTTCTTTTCTTCTTCGGCCACCGTTACTTTGCATAGGTGCAGATAGCTTTTTTCTTCGCTTCCACCGGTAAAGCTAAATTCAAAACCTACTTGGGGTTTAAACTCTGCTAAATCAAAATACCATTTCTTCATTTCCTCTTTGTTGCTTATAGCTTTCCAAACAAGGGCTACCGGTGCATTAAGCAGGCGCTCTATCACAAAGGGTTCGGTTGTTTTAATTTTAGCCAGGTACTCTTCCAGGCTAGCCACATGTTGTATACCGCCTTCTATAGCACCGTATTCTTTTTCTACACGGCTTAGCTCGGCAGCGTTGGCAAATGTCATTACCATCTTTAATCGTGTTTTACGTCCTTCGGCAGCAAAGGAGATTTTAACTTCAAAACTAATTGGTTCGGTTTCTTCATCTCCCGCATGTTTGTATCTAAGCAGTTCAGGTTTTTTTACTTCGGTAAATACAATACGGTTTTGGTAATCGCGCCCATCCGGGCCATGCATTACAAACCGCCATTCACCACCGGCAGTTAGGCTCATATTTTTACTGGTGGTGGTAAAGCCGTTGGGCCCCCACCAGTTTATCAGGTGCTCGGGTTGTGTCCATACTTTCCATACCAGTTCGCGTGGTGCATTAAGCAGGCGGCTCATAATTATTTCACGGTCAGTAACTTCGTTTCCGGCTTCGTTGTCGTGTGTCATAAAGGGGATTATTATTTTAGTAAAGTATTTTTTACAGATTTCTTTTTCCGCTTAACGGTTTTTTTCTTTTCACTCTGTATCTGCTCCAGATAGTTTTCCAGGGCATCCAGTTTAATAGTCCAGAATTTGCGGTATTGCTCTACCCAATCCGACACTTCGTTTAGTTTATCCAGTTTGGCTTCGCAGTAGCGTTCGCGCCCTTGTTGGGTAATAGTTATCAGGCCGCACTCGGTTAGTATTTTTATGTGTTTGGATATAGCAGGGCGGCTTACATTAAACTGCTCGGCTACACCATTCAGGTTAAGCCGTTCGTTAGCTACCATGTTTATGATAGCTCTGCGGGTAGGGTCGGCTATTGCCTGAAAAACATCTCTTCTCATAGTTAGCTGGTTTAATGTAACCAATCGGTTACAAATATATAGGAAACCATTTGGTTACGCAAAATAATCGTGCAAAAATGTTTTTCTGCCACTGTGTTTGCATCGCTTAGAGCTCTTAATCCTGTAACTTTTTGTCCAAATATTGTAACGCAGGTTGCGCAAACCATTACATATTTGTATCGTCTAAATCCCCAAAAGCCATTCATTATGAAGATTAAAAAAAACATAGCGCTTAGCGATACAGGCTTTGTGTTCAACCCATCTACCGGCGACTCGTTTTCGGTAAACCCTATCGGGCTGGAGATACTGCGTAAACTAAAGGATAATGAACCCTTTGACAAAATTAAGCAGCATATAATGACTGCCTACAGCACCGACAGCGACACGGTAGAGAAGGATTTCTACGATTTTACCAAAATGCTTGAGCAACTACAATTAACCGAAGCAGATGCCAGGTAAAAAAGTAACAGTAGCCGTAACCGGCCTCAATAATGTAGATAGCCCAGGCCCGGGTATTCCGGTAATACGTGGCCTGCTGGATAGCAAGGAGTATGATGTGCGTATTATCGGCCTGTCATACGATGCGCTGGAGCCCGGCATTTACATGCACGAGCTGGTAGCCAAAACCTACCAGATACCCCTGCCATCGGCCGGCATAGCCAGTATAATGGAGCGGCTAC
>DATGXP010000524.1:0-1705 GCA_035298845.1 Chitinophagales bacterium | reverse complement strand
TGGTACGTACGCAGTTACCAATGCGGGAAACTACAGCGTGCAGGTAACTCAAAGCGGCTGCACGGGCAGTGATGCTGTTGCTGTGAGTTATTATGATGTACCGGTTTTTGACCTTGGCAAAGATTCTGCTGCCTGCTTTGGCGAAACTATAAGCCTGCAATTACCATCTTCACTTGGTAACTTCCTTTGGAGCACGGGTTCGGTCGATTCATTTACGATAGCTGCTGTTGATGGCATTTACAGGGTTTCTGTTACAAATGATTGCGGTACTACTACGGATTCGGTAGGCGTAAGTTATTCTAATTGTACCTGCAGCGTATTAGTGCCAACCGGCTTTTCGCCTAATGGCGATGGGGCCAATGATATGTTCAGGGCAACCGCCACCTGCCCGCTAAAAAGTTTCAGCATGGTTATTTATAACCGATGGGGCGAGATGGTTTACAGCAGCGATAATATCCGCGACCCCTGGGACGGCACATTTAAAGGTGTTAAGGCCCCTATAAGCACCTTTGTTTATGTTGTGGAATATACCTGGATGGATGAGAGCAAAAAGAGTGTGATGCATGGAAATGTGACGCTGGTGAGGTAACGAATTTCAGCCAAATGCAGAGGGAAAAAGCAGAGGGAGGACAGGATTTGTCGGGGGTAAAGTATTTTCTGCTTTTTATTTCAGGCTCATTATATTAGCCCCGCCCCAAAATAATCCATAGCAAATTGTAACCCATTATAACCCCTTAAAATTAATAAGACATGAAAAGAATTCTTTTACCGGTTGTGGCTGCGTTATTGATTTTCACATCTTGCAACAGCGGTAACAAAACAGCGGCTACCGTAGATGCCGATTTTGAGAAGCAGTTACAGGAAAAATTTATTAATGCCAAAGAGGGAGAGGTGATAGAATTGCCGGAAGGCACTTTTACCCTTAACCGGGCCCTGGTGCTAGATGGTATTAAAAATGTGACAATAAGGGGTAAAGGAAAGGATAAAACAATACTATCGTTTAAGGGGCAAAAGGATGGTGCTGAAGGTCTGCGCATAACAGCCGATGGCATAGTAATGGAAGATTTTGCTGTGATGGATGCCAAAGGCGACTGCATAAAAGTGCAGGATGCTACTAATGTTACCTTCCGCAGGTTGCGCATGGGCTGGACATCTGTGCATGATCCTAAGAATGGCTCGTACTCTACCTACCCTGTGGGTTGTACCAATGTACTGATAGAAGAGTGCGATGTGTTTGGCAGCAGTGATGCAGGTATATACGTAGGGCAGAGCAAAAACATAATAGTAAGAAAGAACAACGTGCACGATAACGTAGCGGGTATTGAGATTGAAAATTGCACCGGTGCTGATGTGTATGATAACATAAGCACTAATAATACGGGTGGTGTATTGGTGTTTGACCTGCCGGAATTGCCTAAAAAGAATGGCAGCCGCTGCCGTGTGTATAACAACAAGATAGTAAACAACAACGTGCCTAATTTTGGTGTAAAAGGCACAACCGTAGGCGAAATACCTGCCGGAACCGGTGTGATAATAATGGCCACCAACCAGTGCGAGGTATACGGCAACGAGATAAGCGGACATAACAGCGTAAGTGCTGCTATAATAAGCTACTACGCACTTAGCAAGCCTTTTAAAGATTCGATTTACGATCCATATTGTGGTGGTATTTATGTGCATGATAACAAAATAACGCGTGGTACCG
>DATGXP010000523.1:0-4760 GCA_035298845.1 Chitinophagales bacterium | reverse complement strand
ACTAGTGGATAAGTGCCTGCAGCCGCATTGGTGGTGCCGTAAAAGCGCAAACAGCCAACACCACCGCCGGGTATTGCATTGGGCGATTTTGCCCAGCTGATACCTGGGGGCAGGCCCGTTATAGAATCCACACGCATAAACTCAACGGTATAATGAAAGGTAGCTCCAAGTATTAAAGTATCCCCCTCGGATTTAACCCGTCCTTGTATGGTTTGATCGTAAAAGGTGCTTTGTTGAATGTGGGGAAGGTTAGAGGGCTGAGGATATACGCCCGGAACAGGAATATTAGACGAATCGATAGTGCATTGCGCTGAGGTGGTAAGGACAGCGAGGAGATACATGAAAAACGGGTAAAATTTTTTCATAAACATGGGTTGGGGTTTGTTTTGTGTATGTGTAAGAGTTTGATGAATTGTAATTTTAGAATTTTTCTTTTGAAAAAACGATAACGGAAATGCGGTAAATTTTGTATCAGACCTAACCCCTCTGCCTTTGGCAATTCCCCTTTACTTGAAAAGGAAAGGGAGGGCCACTGAGCAAAGTTTTATAGATACTTTGAATGAATAAACTGTAAATTGAGTTCTAGAAATCATTCTATGAGCAACAAAAAACTATTCCTTTTCAGTTTTGTTAGTTTTCTATTGGTAATGGCAGGCATGCTGTGGACGGAGCAGCAGGCCGGGTGTGGTAAGGTTATCATTCCGTTGGAGTTAGAGCCCTCTATCGCCGCATTTAAACAGCGCATTGCAGCCTGTGATATAACGTGGCTGGCAACTAATACACAGTTAGATTTTTTGTTTTTGATAGCCTATAGCGCTACCCTGTTTTTTGCACTGCGAGGCTTGTCAGATAAACTTAGTCCGCTGGCATGGCTAACCTTTTTGCCTGGCGTGTTCGATAGTATTGAGAATGTTCTGCTGCTTAAATTTTTGTATGCCGACCAGGCCGAAATTTCAGCCGGTGTTTACAGTATTTACTATTGGTGTGTGCGCATTAAGTTTGGAATATTAATCATCATTTTGCTAACGCTACTTGTATTGGTGGGGCAATGGATTTATAAAAAAGCAAAAGGCGAAAAAAGCATGTAATGCATTCTTCGCCTTTTGTATTATCTCAGTATTTGATACTAACTACTCAATACTACTATATCTCCCTGTTTACATCAAAAGCCTCCAGATAGTCGGCTACTTTACGTACGAACGAGCCTCCCAAGGCACCATCCACTATTCGGTGGTCGTAGCTATGGCTAAGGAACATCATGTGGCGTATGCCTATGGTATCGCCTTGTTCGGTTTCTATAACAACGGGCTTTTTCTTTATAGCTCCGGTTGCCAGTATCGCCACTTGTGGTTGTAATATAACCGGTGTACCCATTACGTTGCCAAAGGTTCCTACATTGCTTACGGTATAAGTACCGCCTTCAATTTCTTCAGGTTTCAACTTGCCAATACGGGCACGGGCGGCAAGGTCGTTCACCTTTTTAGTAAGGCCCACTATGTTCAGCAGGTCGGCATTTTTAATTACCGGTACTATCAGGTTGCCTGAAGGCAAGGCTGCTGCCATACCTATGTTAAAGTCTTTCTTTACAATAATATTAGTGCCATCTACCGATGCATTAATCATTGGGAAATCGCGAAGCGCTTTAACTACCGCCTCAATAAAGATAGGAGTGAAGGTGATGTTTTCGCCATACAGGTCGTTAAACTTCTTCTTAATCTTGTTTCTCCATAGCACCAGGTTGGTTACATCGGCCTCTACAAAACTTGTAACGTGGGCCGAGGTTTGCTTGCTCTTTACCATGTTATCGGCTATCAGGCGGCGCATACGGTCCATCTCAATAATCTCTACATTACCGCTGTATGATTTGGCAGGAGCCTGCTGCACGGGTTCTGTTACTGCTTTTTGTTCCTGCACCTGCGGTTGTTCTACCGTTGTCTGTTGGCTGTTATCTGTTGGCTGACTTCCTCTATTCTCTACATAAGCCAGTATATCTTTCTTGGTTACGCGGCCTTCGGCACCTGTGCCAGGCAGCGATTCCAGTTCGCTCATGCTGATACCTTCCTGGCGTGCAATGTTTAATACCAACGGTGAATAAAACCTATCGCCCGAAACTGCTTTGGGTGCTGTGGTAGTGGCCGATTTTTGGGTAACAGCTTCTGATTTTACAACTTTGGTTTCCTGCTTAGGTATGTTGGTTTGCACTTTGGGACCCGACGAGCCTGCGGCCTCTGTTTCCAATAGGGCTACGGCCTTGCCCACGGCTACTACATCCCCTTCTTTATAAAGCATTTTTTGCAATACCCCTGCCACCGGCGAAGGTACTTCGCTGTCTACCTTATCTGTGGCTATTTCCAACACTGCTTCATCCAGGTTTATAGTGTCGCCTTCTTTCTTAAGCCACTTAAGAATGGTAGCCTCGGTAATACTCTCGCCCATTTTGGGCATTATCAGTTCAAATTGTGCCATTGCCTCGTTTTGTCGGGGCTAAAATACACGGATTGCCGAAAAGGAAAAACCAGCGGGCTGTATTGTGGATACTCGGCTCTTGGGGCCCATACTGCCTGGAGCTTTTGTTAAATACAAAAGCAATCCACAAACTGTGGTTTGTTGCCTGCTGCCATCTGATTAATACCTCTCCACAAGGTATTCACAATTCGGCCCGTGCAGCGCAGTTTGGTTTTGAGTTTATCGTCTAAGAGTTACTTTTGGCGCTCATTTTTAACTATAAACTAAACGATGAAAAGAATTCTGTTTTTACTCCTGGTTTCTTTAGTAAGCATTTCTTCGTTTGCACAAAACCGTACTTGTTACTCAACCGAGTTGATGAACAATAAGCGTGCAAACGACCCTGCTTTTGACCATCAAATGCAAATAAGCGATGACGCTGTGCGCAAAATGATTGCCATTGGCCATCAGGACGAGTATTACGGCTCGCGCGCCGTAAGAACAATACCTGTAGTAGTGCACGTGGTTACCACTGCATCGCAAACAGTTAGCGATGCTACTATACAGGCTATGATTAACCAACTGAATATAGACTATAGCAAAACAAATACTGACTTAAACTCTGCCCGCGCAGCCGTAAGGCCCCTGGCAGTAAATACAGATATTCAGTTTTGTTTGGCACAGCAAACACCTAATGGCCAGCCAACCAATGGTATAGAGCGTAGGGTAATAACCAAAACCTGCTGGAATTACAATACAGAATCAGACCAAATGAAATCGACATCAACAGGGGGGCTTAGCACCTGGGATAGCCGTTACTATCTTAATATCTGGATAGTTTCTATTTGTGGCAGCTCGCCGCAAACAGGTGGTGTAGGTGGTTATGCTTATGTACCAGCGCCCGGCAACGGCCTGCATGGCAGCAATATAGATGGAGTGGTTTTAGACTGGTCGATTGGTGTAGGTGCCGGTAACCGTGCCTGCACGCACGAAGTTGGCCACTACCTTGGTCTTCACCATACCTGGGGCGATCTTTCGGCCAATGCCTGTGGAAATGTGTTTCCCGATACGGATGATGGTTTCAGCGATACTCCTGATTCTAAACAAGCAAACTTTGGCTGTACACCTGTAACTTCCTGCACGGGCAACTCTGCTTATGGCGACCAACTGGAAAATTTTATGGATTACAGCAGCTGTACAGTATTGTTTACTGCGCAGCAGGCTAATTACATGAACAGTATTTTGACCGATGTGCGTAGCAGCCTGTTTACAACCAATAAGTGCAGTGCCACCGGTGCTCCGCTCGCTAACTTTACAGGCACGCCTACATCTATATGTACTGGTCAAACAGTTACGTTCACCAATACATCTACCGGCACCGGCAATACTTACAACTGGACTTTCCAGGGTGGTACACCAGGTACTTCTACGGCTGCTAACCCAACTGTAACTTATAACACAGCGGGTACTTACAACGTAACATTGGTTGCTACTAACAGCAACGGGAACAATACCAAAACACAAACTGCTTATATCAATGTTTCGGGTAGCAATGCCCTGCCGTTGGCCGAGGGTTTTGAATCGACTACCTTCCCCCCAACCGGTTGGGTGCTTAATAACCCCGATGCTTCTACCACCTGGGCCCGTACTACTTCTGTAAGCGGCTTTGGCACATCTACTGCCAGTGCTTTTGTAAATAACTTTAACTACGAAGCACCGGGCGAAAAAGACTGGTTAATTACACCAGCGTATAACTTTAGTGGCGTAAGCAATGGCCGTATCCGTTGGGAGTATGCCTACGGCCCTTACAGTGCATCTGCTACTTATGCCGATTCGTTGGTTGTATTGTATTCTACCAACTGTGGTGTATCGTGGACTACATTATGGTCTAAAGGAAGCACTGCTCTTTCTACCATAGCTAACAGCGGTACTACACAAAACAACTTTACACCTACCTCATCGCAGTGGAAGAGAGATTCGGTATCGCTGGCAGCTCTTAGCGGCCAATCGAGTGTTCGTTTTGCTTTTAAGAATGCCTGCAGCTATGGAAATAACCTGTTTCTGGATAACATAAACATTTACAACGCATCTGCGCAGCAAGGCGCTGCACCGGTAGCCGATTTTGTAGGTACCCCTACTACAGTTGTAGCGGGTAACTCAGTAGCGTTTACCGATTTATCTACCAACACACCAACAACCTGGAGCTGGACTTTTACCGGTGCTGCTACTACATCATCAAGTGTGCAGAACCCTACCATAGTTTACAATACACCAGGTGTTTATCCTGTGAGTTTAACAGCATCTAACGGTAACGG
>DATGXP010000522.1:0-2213 GCA_035298845.1 Chitinophagales bacterium | reverse complement strand
ATCGGTGCGAAAGGGTATGTTTTTAGAGTTATAATAAAAGTAACCGAAGCTATTTGCTACCTGCCCGGTTTGCACATTCGTAATGGTATAGTTACCCATGGTCATACTCAGCTCGCTGGTATCTGCCAGTGTGAAAAAATTACAGATTAGGCTGTTTTCTCCGGGGCAGCCTCTTACATATTCCAGCGAGTAATTATCGTCGCCAAGCATGGCCGGTGTTATTATAAACGAGTCGCGCAGCACATGCCCGCAATTATCATATACCTCAAAATGATAAACCCCTGCGCCCAGGTTATGAACCGCAAAATAGCCCCCGTTACTGGCAATGGGTACGTTATAAATACTTACATCGCTGTAGCTATATCCCGGTTTGGTGCTGCCAATTGCCGGTGGGCCGCTGGTCAGGCGTAGTGTTGGCGGATAGGGAAAATTCATGTGCCCTATATGGATACTCGCCGTAGAATCCAGGCAGTGTGATACGCTGGTGTAATAACTTACCGTAGGAGGCGGAATAACCGTCGATGGCCAGTAGAATCTGCCGGTATAGGAAGCCCCGCAGCTATCTGTTATGGTATATATATAAGTGCGGTTTACAGGGTATTGCCCAAAGGCAATAGTTGAAAAATCACGCACCGTGCCTGCCTCTACCTGGTTTCCGCTTACAGAGTCACGCACAATATATTCTGCGGGCATACCCACCACTGTGTTATTGTATATTGTTGCCGATACGGTAGTGCTCTGTTGGTTGCACGAATTGTACTGGGTATTTACATAAGGTATAAACTCAAAAGGATGTATGTAATGCGTATACACCAGCGAATCGCCGCAGGCATTTATCACTATCGTGTTTATAGTATCGCCGTAGCTTACCTGCGGCACTACTTCGGCAATGTAAGCACCACCCACTACATTTGCCGCCCTGGTATAGGTGCCATATCTGGTAGATATGCGTATACTTAGTGGCATCAGCAGCGCGCTCCCATCTGCCTGCCTTATATCAAACTGCATTTCGGTATAGTAGCATCCTCTTACTGTATATCTTGGTTGGTAGGGCATTTGCATACCTGTGCTGGCATGTTCTATAAGTACTGTCTTAATGGTAGTATTCAGGCACGAGTCGGTCAGTTGTAAGGTATACGACCCTGCCGCCAGGCCCGTAAAATCACGCGAGCTCTGTGTTATGCTGCTGCCGGTTTGGTTGTTGGTAAGTTGCCATACAAATGGCGCGCAGCCGGTATTAGGGGTTACAAAACCTACTATGCGCCCATCGGTGCTATAAGTGCAGCTGGTATTAACTACCGTAGTGGTAAACTCCGGATAGTTATAGTTGCCAGGCACCGGTACAAACTGCATGGCAGAATCATTATTGAAATTCGTTACCAGCAACTGGTATACCCCCGGTGCCAGGCTGTTGAACGTGTTATTGCTTTGTGCCGGCGCTGTGGTGGGCCCATCTATAATTGAATATAGCAGTGGGGGAGAAGTAGTCTGTGCATATACTGTAAAGCTGCCATTGTTTACACATGTGCTTGCGTTAGCCTTCACCGAATCTATCACTACGGATGCACCGCACATTCCTGTACAGGCTATCAACAGCATAAAAATAAGAAGGGCTTTTATAGCGGCTTTCATCGGTCGGGCATATAAACGCTGCCGGGTTTGTTTTATTACAATACATCTGCAATTTTTATATGCATAATTAAATATACGCACACCGGTGGCTTACAAGCGTCATAGTTTTGTAAAACTTTTTAGTAAGGGCGTAATTATTTAAGGAAATCAATATTCCTCTTCAGCCCCTTGTATTTGGTGCGCTTTACGGGTGAGCCTTTAAATAGTGCTTTAAAAGTTTCTTCGCTCAATTCTTCCCAATCTTTGTGTGTTAGACTTAGCAGCTCTGGTGCCGGTTCAAACAGGGGTTCATTATGCGGCTTAGCATGCGAGTTAATGGGGCATACCTGTTGGCATATATCGCAGCCAAACATCCAGTTCTCAAATTTGCCTTTCATTTCCGCCGGCAAGGCATCATCTTTCAATTCTATGGTAAAGTACGATATGCACTTGCTGCCATCTACCTTGTAAGGCTCATAAATAGCGTCGGTAGGGCAGGCGTCTATACATTTAGTGCAGGTGCCGCAGTAATCTTTTACCGGCGAGTCGTATTCCAGCTCTACATCCAGTATTATCTCGGCCAAAAAGTAATACGAGCCGCT
>DATGXP010000521.1:0-4592 GCA_035298845.1 Chitinophagales bacterium | reverse complement strand
CATCGGCATCTACCGGTTTTAGCAGGTAATCTAATGCGCTGGCCTTAATGGCCTTGATGGCATAATGCTCGTAAGCGGTTACAAAAATTATACTAAACTGGTTACTGGGGAAATTTTCAAGCACGTTAAATCCATTACCATCGGGCAGTTCTACATCCAGGAATACAAGTGCAGGTTTCCATTTTTTTATTTCCTCTACCGCATCTTTCACGGTTTGCGCATGGCCTACCAATTCTATTTCGGGGCAATGTTCTTCTATCAGCGTTTTTAAAACGTTGGCACTCCGGGTTTCGTCTTCTACCATTAATGTACGAATGATATTCATTTTTATTCAGTGTGTTTTAAAGGTATATATAGTTTTACAATAGTACCGGTTTTGGCCGCATCTAGGTCCGATTTGTCTTCAATGGTATAACGTATCTCTACTTTGTTTATTTCGCCTATGGTTTTTATCCGGTCGCTGATTATATCCAGTGCATGGGTTTGCTTTTTGCCCGGTTGATACTCGCGTTTGGCAGATTGGTTATACCCTACACCGTTGTCCTCAACCGAGCAAACCAGAATGGTGTCCTCCATAGCAAATGAAATGCTAATCAATCCCGGTTCACCATTATGGCCCATTCTTCCATGCCGGATGGCATTTTCTACCAACGGTTGCAATATCATAGATGGAACTTCTATGTTTTCTCCGTTAACCCCGGCGGGTAAATTGACGGTATAGCTAAATGTATCATTAAACCGCATACGTTCAAGGTCCATGTACAACCTCAGAAAATCTATTTCTTCGGTTAACGGTACGTTTTGGCGGCGCGAATTATTCAGTGTAATGCGTATTAACTTGGCAAAACTGGTAAGATAACGGCGCGCCGATTGTGCATCGTTTTTAATAATGAAATCCTGTATAGCATTAAGGCAATTAAAAATGAAGTGCGGGTTCATTTGCGCCCTTAAGGCCTGTAACTCGAGATTGGCTATTTTACGGTTTACTTCTGTTTTCAATTCTTCGCGCTCTCGTATGCGTGTGATGGTGTATACCGAACCTGTAATAACCAGTACGATAGCCATAATCATAAGCCCGAACCAAAACCACCATTTTAAATAGAAGGGAGTGTTTATTGTAAATGCAAATACAGCAGGGTTTGTGCTTTCTATGCCCGAATTGTTTATACACTTTACCAGGAAGCGGTAATCGCCGGGCGGTAATTTGGTGAACTGAACAAAAGTGTTGGTAGTATATGCCCAACTGGTATCGTAACCTTCTAACCTGTATTTATAAGTCTGCCTGCCTGCATTTTTGTAGGTCAGGCCTATAAAATCTATACCTATAAAGTTTGTACTGTAGCTAAGCTGGTTTATGCTTTTTATGGGGGCAATATCATTGTCAATAGTTAAACGTGTGATGTAAACCGGTGGGGGATAAGTGTTATGCAATACAGAGTCGGGATTGAATACGGTGAGGCCTTTTTTGCTGTAGAGCCAGAGGTCCTTTTTTGTACGGGTAACCTGCTCTATATCGTTAGACAACAGGCCGTCGTATACTGACAGGGAATTGATAGTTGCTGTAAATGTCTTCCTGTCGAGTTTTATACTGTTGATGCCATTATTTGTAGCCAGCCATATGGTATTTTCAGTATCGATATAGATTGCCCGGCACATGTTACTACGCAATCCATCTTTAGTAGTATACTGGTGTATTTTGTCACCATCTATAACAAACAGGCCGGCTCCTCGAGATGCGGCAATTACTAAACCACTACTTCTTTTTATATCAACAAATCTATTTTTAAAAATGCTGTTTTTATCTCCCAAATAGTGTAAGCTATCGTTTTTAAGTGCATACATTCCATTAATGGTTCCCACAAGCATATTTCCATTATAATCTTCACAAACGGTTTGTGCCCGGGCTGGTATAGGCACGTATTTTATAATTGCTCTTTTTATCGGGTCAATTTTAATTAGTTGCGATAAATTAAGCGTCCACACCAGACCTTTACTATCATTTATTACAATTCGTGAGTCATACTCTGGCCCTCTTTCCCCTTTAAACAGGTCGATGAATTTTTCAAGTTTACCGGTAGATGTATTTATAATTGCAATTCCATTGTTTGCCGAAACCCAGAGTTCGTGCGGTTTATACAAAAAACAGTTCCAATAATACATGTGGCGTTTTATAATGTATTGAAGTGTCCCTAAAACCGGAAATACAGGTTTGGGCTCCTCAATGCCTTTAGCAACCAGCATTATTTTTTCTGCCACAAAAAATGTGGAGCTGTCAAATGGTACGATAGCTGTCACATTCCCTTTTGGCACTTGTTTTTCTGTATAGTGGGTAAACCGGTCTGTTGCCAGGTAAAAGAGTCCATCCTGGGTGGTTGTAAACCAATATCCATTTTCTTTGTCGCGGGTAATACCTGAAACCGTTAATCCCTGCAGGAGGGTTTTCTTAATGGCCTTGTCAGTGTTGATGTTATAAAGTTTTATACCCCCATCTTTTGCGCCGAGCCATACAAGTGAATCATTTTCATATAAGCTACACGTACTTGCCGGATGCCTGATTGTTTTAATAAAACGCCCATTGCTATCTAATAGGTGGGTAGCACTGGTACAAAAAATCTGAATTATTCCATTTTCGATTTCTAGTACATTAGTAAGTTCGTAATAGTTGGCCGGTAGAGAACATTCTGAAATTTTATGCCCTTTTCTAAAAAGCGTGGTGTGGAGTTTTTCTTTATCGTCGTCTGCCGTTAGAATATATCCATTCTTTACCAAAAACATTTTTCCATAATCAAGTTGCTCAATGTTGGTCCATGTTATTTTACCATTTACTTTTTCAGGAATCACTTTTAACAGGCCGTTAAATGTTGTAATTAGCAGGGTGTCGTTATTGACGTTTCTTATGCCCGTTAGATACCCGCTACCAATAAAATTCCGAATCTTTTTATTGGCCTCAAAATCCTGTCCATATATAGTATCGTTAAAAAAAAATGATAAGCGCCCTGAAAAGCTAATAAACCAGAGACGCCCGATAGGATCTTCATAAAAATTAAATATTGTATTATCTACAAGTCCGTCGGCGGTAGTGAAGTTTTTAAAGCTATATCCGTCAAAACGGCTTACTCCCATATCCGTAGCAATCCAGATGTAGCCTTTACGGTCCTGGTGTACAGAGTATGTTTCTGAACTGGGCAAGCCTTCGTTGGTAGAGTAATGGCGGAAAAACGTCTCCTGGCAATTTGCTAAGAAAGAAAAGAGCAATGCAATAAAGAGAAATAGGTGTTTTAACAAATGCATGTGGACACCCGAAAAATAGAGCTTTATTTTGCATAAACAATACGTATTGCGCCAGACCTAATAGGTACTGTATTGTAGCAAAAAAAAAACCGGCTGCTTTGTGGGCATCCGGATTACCAAACAGGTTCAAAGTTGGTACTTTTTAGGCTTATGCCCTTCCCTGAAAACGCATGACACGTTTTCAGGGAACCGGAGCTGTGATGGGTGATTTCATAACGAACTCAGTTGGGGGCACTGAATTGAAAAACAATTCAATTTGGCAAGCAGGATCAAACTCAGCAAAAGAAAAAACCTGCTTACTTGAGTCAAATTTTTAAAAATATCTGCTCTTTTCTTACTGAGAGTTTGTAAGTGTGTCGCTATTCTTTGTAACCGTGTTGGCTTTAGTAACAAGTAGCATCAAAGAAATAGTAATTAGGATGCCGATGGAGTTTCAGGATCTTGTGTTTTTGGCTTTACACGGCTGCCGGTGTAGATGCTATAGCGAAAGAACCGGCATTCCAGTTGTCCGTTATAAACTGTTAGCCGCTTAGATGTAGCCAGGCCCAACTGCTTCAGTGCTTCGTGGTTGCTTGAAATAATCCAGCAATCGAAACCGGCATACTTCTTTTTAAACGTATGGCCTACCTGCTCATATAAGGCCCCTATATCTTCCTTATCCATTCGCTCGCCGTAGGGCGGGTTCATCAGCAGTATAGGCTTGTTACCGGTAATGGGAGGAGCATCGCTCTCTAAAAAATCGGCATTGCGAATGCGTATCATGTCCTCGGTTTTCGACCGTTTAACATTTTCTTTTGCCTTTCGCGCTACGTGTGGAGATAGTTCTATGCCAAACAAGGTAATGTTTTCGGTAGATATTCTATCAATGGCTGCGGTGTGTATTTTAGTCCAGAGGTCTTCATTAAAAGGTAAAAACTGTTTCCAGTTCATAAAACCGAACTGTTCTCTAAAATACCCCGAAGGAATATTGGCTGCCAGCATAGCCGCCTCTATAAGTATAGTGCCAGAGCCACACATGGGGTCTACAAAGGTGCTGCGGCGGTCCCACTCGGTTAGCTGCACCAGCCCCGCGGCCAACACCTCATTAATGGGCGCCAGGTTTGTTTTTTCGCGGTAGCCGCGCTTGTGTAGCGAATCGCCCGAACTATCCAGGGCTATTATACACCGGTTGCGTGAAACATGCAGGTGCAATCGCAGGGTTGGGTTGTCTAAATCAACCGAAGGCCTTATACCGGTTTGGTCTCTAAACCGGTCGCAGATAGCATCTTTTGTTTTTTGCGATATGTATTGCGAGTGGGTAA
>DATGXP010000520.1:0-5836 GCA_035298845.1 Chitinophagales bacterium | reverse complement strand
ATTTTAAAAACCAGCAAGCCCGATATAACTCTGCTCGGAGCCACATTAGTTATTCTCCTTTTGGCACTGTACTTCCCTTATCAGTGGCTGCAAACAGATACCATACTAAATACAGAACTACGCAACCAAATTGCCCTGTTGCTGATTTTTTATGCCGTGCTTATTGCTTTGGTGGGAGTAACGCAATACAGCAAAACAGCGCAGTATTTACTTTGCCTTACCTTTTTTGCCGAGCTTACTTACTTCAGCAGTAAGAATGTAAACGAGCGTATGGCACTTACAGGAGAAGAACATGAGCAAAAATTCGGTTTTCTGGACTACACAATAGAAGCTGTCGACTATCTGAACAAAACGGATAGCAGTTTTTACAGGATCAGTAAAGATTACTGGTCGGGACCGGTAAACCATCCAAGTTTTAACGATGCCAAAATACAACGGTATCGCGGTACCGGTTCTTATCACTCCTTTAACCAACCCAGCTATGTCCGCTTTTTGGCTGGTATGAATATTATTGACCAAAACGATGAAGCGCAAACAAGATGGCTCATAGGCTTGCGGAACGAGCCTATGCTACATAGCCATGTAAGCTTAAAATACTTTTTGAGTAAAAACCCCGTTGCGCTTATTCATATCAATTACGACTCGCTGACTACTGTAGGTGATGTCAGGATATATAAAAACAAGTATGTACTGCCACTGGGCTTTACGTACAACAAAAAGATAGAATCAAAAACCTTCAGCCAGCTATCGCAGCAACAAAAATCGAATATGCTTTACAAAGCTGTAGTAATAAACGATAGCCTATATGGACCACAAACACAACAATTAAGCGATGCAGATGTTACAGATACCAGCGATTACACCAGCGAAGAATACATAAATGACATCGACAGCCTGAAAGCCGAATCGCTGGCAATGGAATCGTTTAGCAATAATCGAATAAAAGGAAGTATAACAGTAAGTGATAGCCGGCTACTCTTCTTCTCTATTCCTTTCAGCGATAGCTGGTCAGCCAAAGTAGATGGCAAAAAACATGAACTACTAAGAGTTAATATTGGTTTTTCGGGACTAATGCTTAATAAAGGAACACATACGATAGAACTCTCATTCAGCCCTAAATCTTTTGAAACATCTGTTCCTATTAATATTGTGGGTATATTGTTTTACCTGTGTTTAATAGCCTATCAATATAAACAACACAAAGGCCAACCAGAAAAACGCTAAAACGGTTATTTCTTTATAACCTCTACAAACAACGAGGATCCGAAGTTAATTACAGGGGGTAATTGCATTTCTGTTGCAAGGATAACCTTAAGCAAAGTATTAACAGCTAAACCGGGCAGGCTTACATCGGAAACTGCACTACTTGCTCTCTCATTCATTTTTTTCCGCTGTCGGGCTCTGGCCAAAGCAATAACCGGAGATACCGCTACCGGCCAATACCTAAAAGTGATGGATGACAAGCCTAAGTGCGCGGGCAATAACTGATACAACATAGCATGATGGTACCGCTTTTTTATGCCCACGCTAATATCGTGAGTGCCGCTAAACACATCCAGCGCAGGCAGATTAAGCAGCAACAAACCTTTAGGTTTTAACATAGCAGCAAAATACTGCAACACTTTCTGTTGTTGCTCAAAATCTAAAAAGTAAAGAGCATCGCAGCATATAATAGCATCTACGCTTTGCGGCTTATAAAAGTCGCCTACCTGCTGAAGACCCAGGCGGCTTACCATTAAATTTCTTTTACGGCAATGTGTAAGTGCATCATCCGATATATCAAAGCCCTGCGTATTGGTGTAACCTTGCTGCTTAAGATACAACATAAGCCCGCCGGTGCCACAACCGGCATCCAGCAAGGCTATATCCTTTTTAAAATTGAAATGCCTCTGAAGGTTTTTTAAAACCTGCCCGTGCAATGTTGTATACCACCAATGCGTAGTTTCGGCGGCGGCCATCTTATCATACTCAGCGCGGTTACCCAACATGTGCTGGTGGTGTTTTTATAAGTTTAACTGTCCATTGCGGTGTAGCGTTCTGATCTAAATACTGTTTGCCTACGTACTCTCCCATTACACCCAAAAACAAAATCTGAAAACCGGAGAAAGTAATTATCAGCGTAGCAATAGCTGTCCAACCGATAGGTATATTGGGATTCAGTATTTTCTCAGTAATAAAAGCCACCAATAACACTACCCCCACAATTAACATAGCAAAGCCTAAAAAAATCATGAGCCGCAAAGGCTTAATAGAAAAGTTGACAAACATATTGAGGTAAAGGGAAACCAGACGGCTGATATTATAGTTGCTTTTGCCGTACAAGCGCTCATCGTGCTTTACCGTAACCTTACCAATATTTGAAGTAACGCGTAACAAAAGTCCATCGATATATGGAAAGGGGCCTTTGTATTTTATCACCTCGTTTACTACATCGCGGTGTATAATTTTAAAACTGGAAAGATATAGGCCTTTGGGCTTACCAATGAGTACCGTGGCAAAAAAATCATTTATAGCGCTGCCCATATTACGAAACAAGGAATGCTTTTTTTCATCGTAGCAGGAATAAACCACATCGTACCCTTTTTGCAACTCCCAATACAGTTTCACAATTTCGGAAGGAGGATTCTGAAAATCATCATCCAGTATTACAGCACAATCGCCCGTTATATTATTAAGCCCACACATTACAGCATTATGTTCGCCGGCATTTTTACGCAGCGAAATAAGTGTTACGTTTTTGCATCCTTCTACAATAGCCATACAAATGCGCTCGCTATCATCTACGCTACAATCGTTTACCAGCACCACCTCATAATTCAGCCCAAGCAGGGTTTGCTTTAACTCATCTACCAGCAATTTTATTGTAGCCGAAGCATTATAAACCGGTATAACCACAGATAGCTTCATAGTTTGAATTTATTAATCAGGCTAATTATATAATCGCAATCGGAATAAGACATTGATGCATGCAGGGGAAGACTGAGCACCATGTTGTGCATTGTTTCGGTAACCGGCAATTTCAGGCTATTTAGCTCTTCATAAGCTTGCTGTTTATGAGGTGGTATTGGGTAGTGCACCCCGGTTTCGATGCCACTGGCAGCAAGATATTCCTGCAACTTAACCCGATGGGCTACCTTTACAACAAACAAATGCCACACATGCTCGCTGCTTGTAACCGGGGCAGCAGGCAAAACAACAAGTGGGTTAGTTATACCCAATAGGTATTTTGCGGCAATGGCTCTACGTTTTTCGTTCATAACATCAAGGTGAGGCAGTTTTACAGAGAGGAATGCAGCTTGAAACTCATCTAATCGGCTGTTTACACCTTTAACTACGTTTTCGTATCTTTTCAAAGAGCCATAATTGCGCAAGGCTTTAATTTTTTGAGCCAGTTCTTCTCCCGAAGTAGTCACGGCTCCACCATCGCCCAATGCACCTAAATTTTTTGTGGGATAGAAACTAAAAGCTGCCGCATGGCCAAAACTACCCACCCGTTTGCCCTTATACATAGCCCCATGCGCCTGCGCACAATCCTCAATAATTTTAAGACCGTGCTTGCCTGCTATTGCATTAATTTCATCCATTGGGCAAACGCGGCCATACAGATGCACTACCAATATGGCCTTTGTATTAGCGGTAATAGCTGCCTGTATAGCTGCTGTGTTTATATTATAAGTGTGTTCATCGGGCTCTACCAGCACGGGCTTTAAACCGTTAGCCGACACTGCCAGCAGGGTAGCTATATAGGTATTGGCCGGTACAATTATTTCTGCACCGGGGGCAAACCCAAAAGCCCTGATAGCCAGCACAAGGGCATCGTATCCATTGCCTACACCAATACAGAAACCGGTACCACAGTAATTTGCAAATTCCTTTTCAAACTGCGACACACTTTCGGCAAGCACAAAATTGCCACTCTGCATTACCTTGTGAAAGGCGCCTGTCAAATCGTGCCGGAAAGGCGCGTTTACAGCATCTATATCGTTAAACAATATCCTCTTCATACTTATCGAACACGTAATCGTTTACATCAAAATTGCTGGACGCCGCTACCAGCAGAATAGTGCCGCGGTTAAAATCAAACATCTGGTGCCAGTCGGTAGGCTCCAGAAGCAAGCACCTGGCGGGCGTATTCAAATCGAAAACGAGGCGTTCTCCCCGGCCATTATTAGTATATATTTTACACGCCCCCTTAATACAAATAGCCGCCTGGAAAGTGTTTTGGTGGCGATGCCCCCCACGCACCGAATCATCAACATCGTAGATGTAGAAAAAACGCTTGATAGTAAATGGTATCTGAAAGTCTTCTAAAACGCTCAACGAGCCGCGTTTGTCAGAAAACGACCTCAGTTCAATTAGCTTCGCCATGCAAAAAATAAAAAGCAAAAACAGGATAAATCATTCTTAACCCGGCCGGGCAATCCTGGGTTCTCTTATGCAGAGGAGACTGGCAAGCGGCAGATTAATTTCTCGTAGGTGCTGCAAAATAATATTTTTAATGGAACGTACTGTAGATTATATCCATGCCGCTATTTACCCTTACCGAAAACTTATTGCCAAATGATGGCATAGCCACTTACTATGGCCCTGTAATAAGTTATAGTGATGCGCAAAACTATTTAAACAAGTTGCTGCACACTATTGCATGGAAAAGCGATGAGGTAATCATTTTTGGTAAGCACATAACCACCAAACGAAAAACAGCATGGTATGGCGATGAGCCATATAATTACACCTATTCGGGTATAGCGCGCAAAGCCCTGCTATGGACGCAGGAGTTAACCGAGTTAAAAAGAATAGCCGAAGATATATCGGGCGAAACCTACAATTCGTGCCTGCTCAACCTGTACCACGATGGCAGCGAAAGCATGGGCTGGCATAGCGATAATGAAAGCTCTATAAAACCCCAATCTGCCATTGCATCTATTAGTTTGGGTGCCGAAAGGAAATTCGCCTTTAAACACAAAGCCACCGGCGATACAGTTTCTTTGTTGCTTGAAAACGGTAGCCTGCTGGTAATGAAAGGGGTTACGCAGGCTAATTGGCTTCACCGCCTACCACCAACAAAAAAGGTAACACAGCCCCGGGTGAACTTAACGTTCAGGACCATGTTACCTCAGTAGCAATGCCAATTTAACCTACCAGGAGTAGCTTAAATTTACACCCATAATAAACTGCTTAAGATAAGTTGAAGTATCGGTTAATTCGATAGTACCGCGAAAACCGGTTGAATCTGTATAAGGAGTAAAGCTTTTGCTATACATTAAAGTATGCGGACCGGTACCATCAGCATCCCACATTTCCATAACATAATCAGGACTCCTTATTTCGTCGATAATTACTGAATCGAGACCCAGAACAAAAGGCATAAAGGTGTTGTAATTAGCATCTGTACGGGTTACATTCTTTGCAAAACCATCATAAAGTATGGTGTTGCCTTTTCTTATTACCGGAAACACATCCGCTTTTCCGCCGCTACCATCCCACTCTTGCCCAACTGAATTGGCCGGGCTAAATTCCTCAATAACCACCCTGTGTATCCACATCTTAGCAGGTGTTTCCTGAATCTGGCAAAACTGCCCCGAAGTGTGCGCCGGACAGCTGCAGGTGGCATCCAGGCAGTTGCCGCCATTAAGACATACTACTGTATCGCAGCCATTGGTATGCACATCGCAGCTAACGCCGGTCCAGGCGGGTAGGCACTGGCACTCACCATCCTTACAGGTGCCGCCATTGTTGCATACTACGCCTTCACATAAATTCTCTTTGCACGATTGGGCCGTGAACATTAAAACAACAGCCAGTAGGGGTAATAATCTTTTCATGTATTATGTGG
>DATGXP010000519.1:0-7373 GCA_035298845.1 Chitinophagales bacterium | reverse complement strand
GCCAGCTTCAATTTCTTCTCTATATCCTCCAGCGTACTGTTCTTTTTCAGCAGTTCCTTTTTTTCCGATTCAAGCGCCGAAATTTTCTGCGAGCATTCTTTCCAGTCAATAAAACTATAGTCGCTATACTCAGTCAATCGTTGTAGCGCGTTTAGCGCATCATTTTCTATATCGCGCTTGCTGGTTAAATCCTCCATGCGCTTATCCAATGCTTCCAGCTCAGCAGCTATGGCATTGCCTTCGCGCTGAAGGGCTACAATCTTATCGCGGTTGTTCCAGCCTAATACATAATTAGTGGCACCCGCCTTAAAACGGCTATCATCTTTCTCGTGGCGCTTTTTGCTTTTTATAAGGCCGGTTGCAGTTATAGCTTTATCGTAGCGCGAAAACTCGTCCAGCTTTTCGCAGCAGGTATAATCGTAGGTGCGCGTAATAAAATCTTCGGCCCAATCGCTGTACTCGCTTTTTGCATTAAAATTAAGCTTGGTCACCACCGTGTTATCACCGGCGTTGGTCATGCTCTTCAGGTAATCCTGCTTAGGGTCTACCCGGTAATAAACCAACTTGCCGCCCAGGTCGTTGTTGTTTACAAACTTGTTTACATCGCGGTAATATTTCTCTGGCACTACCAGGCACTTGCCGAAGCCATGTAACAACTTTTCTATAGCCATCTCCCAATGCTCTTCCTCCTTCTGCACTTCCATCAACTCTCCAACAAAAGGAATCTCTTCACTGCTCGCTTTCACATAATCGAGCACACGCATGCGTATCTGCGCCACGTTACCGGTTATCTTATCCTTGCGGGTTTGCAGGTATTCTATATCTGCTTTTATGGCCTCAAACTGCTGCAGCTTGCCGCGGTGTTCCTGGCGGGCATCCAGCAATAGCTGCTCCAGCTCGTTACGTTTCTCAAAGGTTTTGTTGCGCGCCTTTTCTATCGACTTATGATTGGCAATAAATGTTTTTTCCGAAGGGTCTTTGGGCAAGCCGCAGAGCAAGGCCAGCTTGTTATAATCGGCCACGCGCTTTTTGCGTTCTTCCATTTCGCGCTCCAGTTCGCGTATGTTTTCGTCTATCGTTTTTAGCTGTGCTGCCGTAGGGTCTTTCTCCTTCGCCATGTTCAGGCTAAGTATCTGCTGGTCTACACCTTCACGGTCTTTCTCCAGTTTTCCCTTTTTGCTTTGCAGCAACTCTATTTCGGCTTCCAGCACTTTTATCTCCTGCTCGCCAAGTTCCTTCTGCCTTATTTTAAACCAGGCGCGGATAGTATCTACTTTGCTCTCGGCGTTCTGTATCTCATGGTAAATAGTCTCGTACTCAAAGTAATTTTTGTACACCGGTTCAAGCAACTGCAACTGGTATTTGCTTTTCTCTATACTACGATGGGCAGTCAACAAGTTCTGGTAGTTTTCCAGCAGCGATTTAAACTCATTCTCACTGTCGCTTTCCTCCAGCATGTTGGTGCGGATAAAATCATCCAGGTTACCCAACACCTTTATACCTACTGTTTGGTTAAACAGGTTAAGCGCCTTTTCGCTCTTCATACCCAAATCGTCAATCAGCTTCTGGCTATACTGGCTAAATGAATCGTAGAAGAAAATTTTGCCGCCTGCTTTCAGCTTCTTGCGCCACTCGCCTTTGCTGTCAAACTGTATATCATCTTCAATTTTAAGCGCCCGGTGTGCTACCACATACTCGCGCTGCAATACATTATTTTTAAAATACCTTACCTGAAAGGCCGTGATATTGGCAGTATCGTTGCTGCTGAAATTTGCCAGTATGATAGAATACAGATTGCTTCTATCGGGGCGCAGTTTGCTCACCTTAGAGGCCGAAGAATCTTCATCCTGTGTACGGCCAAAGTGCCCCTCTACATAGCTTTCTTCACTTCTTTCCTTTTTCTTCTCAGCACCCGACGATTGGTTGTAAAAACGCTGGTTGCTGGGTACCAGCAGCGTAAGCATCGCGTCTACAATAGTAGTTTTGCCCGAGCCGTTGGCACCGGTCAACAGACTACTCTGGCTATCTGGGTTTAGCGTATAAATCTTCTCATCAAAAGTACCCCAGTTATATATCTGCAGATAATTTAACCGGAACCCCGCACTATCTTGCTTGGTATCAAACAGACTCCACATGTTGCTTCAATTTTATTTTCAGTTCCTCTAATTTCTCGTTACTAATCTTCGCTTTAATAATCCTCTTCACTTCGTACTGGCTGTTATCGTTGTTTATTTTGTCCTCCTGGTTAAGGTGCAAAAAGCCAAGGTCCTGCGCCTGCTTAATAAGCGTATCCAGCTTATCCAATAAGCGCTTGCGGTTGGTTTTATCTTTAAAGAACAAATCAATCCGCTCCTTCACCTGCTTGCTGGTTACATACAATTTATCGGTCTGCATTTTCACTTCATTCTCATCCAGCCATTCGCGTAGCAGGACACACAGCAGGGTAGTTTCGTACGTCAAAGGTATTTTGCGTATCAGTTGTATAGGGCGGCTTTTGTCGTCCTCAGCAAACTCGGCCTGCTTTAAAAATGCGTAGCCATCCTGGCGGTTTATAATTACATCTATACCAATTTTGCCAAAGTAATCGCGCACCGATGTTTCGTAGTTTATTACATCGTTCCAGTATTTCTTATCGTCATCGTATATCACGCTTTGCAATAGCTTAACTATTACCGATGCATACGCTTCTGCTTTTACAGTTGTCATTTACTAAAAATTATTTCGGGTAATCTAATAGCCTTACTTCCTTTATCATTTATCACTACCAACTCTTCTTTGTCGCGGTTAATAAAGGATTTGCCACTTTGTGTGGCAATGTTTACGTACGTAAGCACTTCCGACAGGCCTTTGGTAACCGGGTAATGCTCCACTACATCTTTAAGCGTAACCTGCTTTTTCTTTTTCAGCAGGTCGGCTATCTGGCTTTCCAGTTGTTCCCTGTCTATAAAAAACTGGCTTACCAGGTTACCCAAATCCAGCGAGGTTAAGTCCACATCGGCAGTCTTAAGCGCCTTGGCTTCTATCTGCACATCCTGTGGTTGCTCGGTAAGCGGGCGCTCCATGCTCAATTCTATATCCGGGAAACCATCAATCTCTATAAATGCATCGCCCCGTGGTGGGTTGTCTTTTGCACGCAACGCATCAGACTTTATCTCATTTATAATGCGTATAGTGTTTTTGCGCTCCAGCAAACTTTTTTCTGCCAGTACCTTATTCAGCTTATCGGCTAGTTTGTGATACGAGTTGCGCACCCGGTTACCCTCGCGGTTGAGATACACACGCAGGTGTAACAGAAACTCATCTTCCACCTCAATCTCGCGTTCGCGCATAATTGCCACCACCTTGCGTATTAGTTCGCTTAACTCGTCTTTACTGCTGTCGTCCAGCAAGTGGCGGTAAAAGGCCTCAAAGCTCTTGCCCTGGTCTGTATTGCGCAGGTCGTCCAGCGCATCCAGTGTATAGTTAAGTATGTTGCCTTTCGTAAGCTCAAGGTTGGTCTGCTTCTCGTAAATAGTATTTTTAATACCATTGAAATTTTCATCCACCTCTCTAAAGTCGGCAAGCAGGCTTTGGGCCAGGTTGGTTACTTCATTAAACCTCGATTTTACGTAGTAATCTTCGGCGCTTATTACTTTCTGTTCTATCTCCAGCCGGCGTATCTCTGCCTCCAGTTCGCGCTTGCGCGCCTTAAGTGCGTCTACTTTCTCTTCCCAGTCCTCGGTGCTGTTTTCAGCTATCTCGCGCAACTTGTTGAAGATATCCATAAACTTACTCTCAGCGCTGATAAACTCCTGCTTCTGCAGGCTGTATATCCATTGTATCACCTTCTCTGTATCGCTGCTTAGGGCATGGTGGTACTGGCCTTTCTCATCCGGTTCAAAGGTTATGTAACCGGCATCGCTCCAGCGCTTTATAAGCAATTCGGCTTTCTGCTCGCTATCCAGTATTTGCGTAAGGTCGCTATCATCTTCTTCTACATAGTCGCGGTAGCTTATCTGCTCCAGCACATGGCTTAGCTGGCGCACCATCTCGGTATGCTGTATATGGCTTATGTGCGGGTTCTTAAACTGGCGGCGCAGAAAAAACAAAATGAGCGGCGCCTGCTTAGCCCTGAACAGCCTTACGGCCACCGGCGAATTGCGCGACTCAAAAGTTGCTTTTAGCTTTTCGTATTCATCTATCACAGCCTGCTAAATTATGTACACTTTTGAAAAAGAATAGGGGTGGTGAGTATCTTGTAACAAGACTTTTATCAGGTCTTTTAATTAGCCACAAAACACTAACAATCAACATATTATATAGCAAATTCAATCCGCCCTTACGTTGGTAACTTTATGCGGATATGTGGATAGGTGTGGGGGAAGATTTTTCAATACATTTTAATGCCGTTTGGCGTGGCAAATGCATTTATCCTGGTGGCAGAATAAAGAAGAATTATAACCGGTTCGGTATAGTACCTGTATTGCTAACCGGCTATAAATAAAAAAGTCCCGCCGGGGCGGGACCTTTTTATTGAGTTTGCTTTCTGACTAGTGAGCAGCAGGAGCAGCAGCAGTTGAATCTGCTACAACAGCTGTTGAATCAGTTGTAACTGTAGTTTCAGTAGTTGTAGTTGTTACAGTAGTTGTATCAACTGGAGTTGCGTCTGTGTTCTCAGCTGGTTTGTTGTTGCAAGCTGAAAGAACTACTACCGAAGCAGCTACGAAAGCGAAAAATACCTTTTTCATTCTTTTAAGTTTTTTTGTTTAGGTTAATAAATTGACGCGCAAATATAATTTTCCATTATTAGTATTTGCAAATTTTCGCAAAATTATTTTTAACAAGCTTATCCCCATTTTCCGGGTTCCTTTCTAATTGACTATCAGCAGGTTACTTTTCGCGGAAGAAAATATTGATAGGCACACCTGTAAAGTCGAAGGCTTCGCGCAGTTTATTCTCCAGGTAATTCTTGTAAGGGTTCTTAATATGCTTGGGGTGGTTAGCAAAAAATGCAAAAGACGGGCTTGGTGTTGGCAACTGGGTTACATACTTTATAGATACCAATCGTCCATCATTAGCCGGTGGGCTGTAATCGCTGATAGCTTTTAGCATTACCTCGTTCAGCTGCGAAGTAGTAATCTTTTTACGCAGGTTTACATATACCTGCTCTATCACCTCTATAATTCTGAACACACGCTGTTTCTCCAGCGCCGATATGAATATAATAGGCACATCGTTGAATGGTGCCAGCTTGGTGCGCAGTATGGCTTCATAGTCGCGCGCAGTATTGGTCTCCTTCTCCATTAGGTCCCACTTGTTTACTGCCACAATAATTCCGCGGTGCTTACGCATGGCCATGCGGTAAATGGTAAGGTCCTGGTGGGTAATACCTTTGGTAGCATCTAATACAATTACTGCTATATCCGACTCATCAAGTGCTTTTACTGCGCGTATTACCGAGTAAAACTCAAGGTTCTCGTGCACCTTGGCTTTGCCGCGTATACCGGCCGTATCTATCAACATAAGGTCTTTACCATACTTGGTAAAGCGGGTGTGTACCGAATCGCGGGTGGTACCTGCTATATTGGTTACTATGTTGCGCTCTTCGCCCAACAGGGCATTTACCAGTGATGATTTACCTACGTTAGGCTGGCCTATAATACATACCTTAGGTATATTTTCTTCCTGCTTTTCTTCTGTTTCTACCGGTATCCGCTCAGCTACAGCATCCAGCAATTCACCGGTACCGGAGCCTGTCATACTGGCTATAAAGAAAATGTTGTCGATACCCAGGCTATAAAACTCGTTAGCCTCATGCATGCGCTGCAGGTTATCTACTTTGTTTACTACCAAAAACACATTCTTCTGGTGCTTGCGCAAAATATTGGCAAACTCATCATCCAGCGTGGTAATACCCGTGGAAGCATCTACTACAAACAGCAACAGCGATGCCTCTTGTATGGCAATCATTACCTGCTCGCGTATGTGCTTTTCAAACACATCTTTACTGCGCGGTACAAAACCACCGGTATCTATTACGTTAAAATCTTTGCCACCCCAATCGCTTTCGCCGTAAATACGGTCGCGCGTTACACCGCTATAGTCATCTACAATAGCTTTCTTCTCCCCTACCAACCGGTTAAAAAGCGTCGATTTCCCTACGTTTGGCCTTCCTACTATTGCTACTGTAAATCCCATTGTACTAAAATTAAATTTTAATTATTAACCGGCGTCATATCCAAAATTGCGAAGGGTGCCGGCATTATCACGCCATTTGTCTTTCACTTTTACAAACAGCTCTAAATGCACTTTCTTGCCTATAAACTCTTCAATATCCTTGCGCGCCTCGGTGCCCACTTTTTTCAGGGCCTCACCTTTGTTACCAATAATAATCCCTTTTTGCGATTCGCGCTCAATAAAAATCACACATCGGATACGGTCTATAGCTTCTTCTTCCTTATAAGTTTCAACTATCACCTCGCAGCTGTACGGTATCTCTTTGGTATAATTCAAAAAAATCTTTTCACGCACAATCTCCGATACAAAGAAACGGGTATTGCGGTCGGTTAGCTGGTCTTTATCAAAGTAAGGCGGTGCTTCGGGCAATAGCTCTACTATCTTCTTTATTACTTTTTTCGAATTGATACCCGATGAAGCAGTAATAGGTATTATCTCGCAGTTGGGCAGCTTTTCTTTCCAGGCAGCTACCAATGCTTCGGTTTCATCTTTTTGATACAAATCGATTTTGTTGAGCAATACAAAGGTAGGTATGCCTTTCGTTTTTATCAATTCGAGCAAATGCGCCTGCTCATCATCTTTCTGAAATTTATCGGTCACAAAAATCAGCACATCAGCATCTTCAAAGGCATTCTCCACAAAGTGGTTCATGGTGCTTTGCAGCTTATAAGCAGGCTGGTTGATATAGCCGGGAGTATCCGAAAAAACAATCTGGTAATCTTCGGCGTTTACCATGCCCAATATACGGTGACGCGTGGTTTGCGCCTTAGGCGATATAATGCTCATACGCTCGCCTACCAACTCGTTCATAAGGGTACTCTTGCCCACGTTAGGCAAACCTATAATATTGACAAATCCGGCTTTATGTTTCATAAATTAAAAAGCCCCACATTTCTGTGAGGCCTTGGTTGCGGGGGTAGGACTCGAACCTACGACCTTTGGGTTATGAGCCCAACGAGCTACCAACTGCTCCACCCCGCGATATATTTTTTATCTAAAAAGAACTGTTTACTACTTGTTGCCCGTTTAAGGGAGTGCAAATATAGTCGTTTATTATTAGCATGCAAATGCTTTTTTGGCTTTCGCCTCATTTGCAGGCAATTATTCCTGATCAAACGGCCTTTTTTGTTCATCCTAAACAAAAAAGCCCATCCGAA
>DATGXP010000518.1:0-3077 GCA_035298845.1 Chitinophagales bacterium | reverse complement strand
GGCAAAGAGAAATGCCCCATAGTAGATACCTGGTGGCAGACAGAAACCGGCGGCATATTAATTTCTCCTATAGCTAATGTTACCAAGCTGAAACCGGCTTTTGCTACTTTCCCGCTGCCAGGTGTGCAACCGGTGCTGATGGATGAGAAAGGAAACGAGATAGAAGGAAACGGCGTAGAAGGTAACCTGTGTATCAAGTTTCCATGGCCGGGTATGGCCCGCAGTGTATATGGCGACCACGAAAGATTTAAGCAGACTTATTTCAGCACTTACAAAGGATATTACTTTACCGGCGATGGCTGCAAGCGCGATGAAGAAGGCTATTACCGCATTACCGGCCGGGTAGATGATGTGGTAAATGTATCGGGACACCGGATAGGCACCGGTGAACTGGAAGATGCTATCAACGAGCATGAGTTGGTAGTAGAGTCTGCTGTGGTGGGCTATCCGCACGATGTAAAGGGGCAGGGGTTGTATGCTTTTGTTATTTGCCATATAGATGATGTGATAGACAGCAAACTTGAGCAGGAAATAAGGGCCATTGTAACCGATAAAATAGGGCCGTTTGCAAAGCCGGATAAAATTCAGGTGGTGCCGGGCCTGCCCAAAACACGTAGCGGCAAAATTATGCGCCGCATATTGCGCAAGATTGCCGAAGGCGAAATTTCTAACCTGGGCGATACAACTACTTTGCTGGACCCTACTGTAGTAGATAAGATTGTTGAAGGAAAAAAATAACAGTAGATAGTTAAGCCCTGCTTTTATCGGGCATTGAGTTTAAAAGCAGGTTCAGGTTTTCGTCTCGTGTTAATCCCAGTTTTTTCCGGATGCTAAGGCGTTGGGTTTCTATTGTTCTATGCGATGCAGAAAGCAGGTTAGCTATCTCTTTGGTATTAAAACCCGACCGCAAAAGCGCGCTAACCCGGCATTCGGTAGGCGATAGTTGCGGATAGGCCCGATGCAATCCGGCTATAAACTCGCGGTGTGTTTCGTCAAATTTCTGCCTGAAGCGGTTTTTTTCTTCTTCCTCTTTATTAAAGGCACGCTCAATAGTTTGCTCAATGGTTTTGAAAACTACATCGGTTTTAGGCCTTGTTTTTTTTAAGGCGGTTATACTTTGCTCCAGGTCGGTTAGTAGTTTGTTGCGCTGTTCAAGGTGGTAAGATGTCATGTTAAGTTCCTGTGTTTTAAAACTCAACTCTGTTTTCTGCTCTTCTATTTGTTTTTTCTTTAGCTCAAGGTCGTGGGCCAGTGCCAGGTAGTTGCTGCGGTGTCTGCTGGCCTGTTCATGGGTTTTCATTTTATACTCGTGCATTAGCTTAAACTGTTCCAACTCGGCAGCTGTATTACCCGTGGCCTTATAATACAGGCATTTATTTTCCAGCAGTTGCAGGTAGATAAAGCTTTTATCGCTTTCGGGTAAAATAGAGGCTGCGTGGTCCAGGTAATGTTTCGCTTTTTGCAACTGGTTCTGCTTAATGTAAAAGCGGAACAAAATAAAGTTAGCATCAGTTTCGGGTACTATTTTACCTGCCTGGCGCCCGCGTTCGGCGCATTCGGTGGCATATTTAATCACATCTCCTTCATTGTTAAGCAGGGCAGAAATTTCGGCTTTGGTAGCATACAGGTTAGTATATAGAAAATAGTGGGGCGGCAAATGCGTAAGGTGGTTGAGTTCACCGGCGGTTTTATCGGCAAACAAAGCGGCATTTTCTGTGTCGTTTTGTTTAAGGTAAAGGTGTGCCAGTTGCAGGCAGGTGCCGGCCAGTATGGGGTTAGGCTCTTCTTTATATTCCTGCTCAATTTCTTTCAGCAGTTCTTTATTATACCATATACATTCATCGGCAGGCAGTACCTGAATACGTATATCGTTAAGGTTAGCGGTGCTGGTAATGGCTCCACGTACATCGCCCATTTGCAGGGCTACGGTGTGGGCTTCGGCCAGGTAATTCATGGCCTCGGTAAACAGGTTGCTGTGCGAGCACAGGTGTCCGCAAACCATACAAGTAATGCGGGTAAGAATTGGAAATTGTAGTTGGCGAAACATGTGCAGCGACTGTACTGCGGCGGCGAGGCCTTCTTCGTATTTGGTTTGGTTTAAGCAAATACGTGCCCGTACATGGTGCACACAGGCTTTCTCTTCGGGCCTGCCGTTATTTAAAATGTACTCTTCACAACTCTTTAATTCTTTTTCAGCTTCTGCCAGGTTACCTGTAATGGCGTAGCAAAAAGCTATTTGTAGCTTTGTCTCTGCAATGGTTTTTGAGCCTACGTTTTCTCTGTTTACATCAAGAAAATCAAGCAGGCTGTTTTTTATTTCGCCATAGGCAACACCTTGGGGTGAGAAAATATTTACAGGCGGTAATGGAGGGGTCATTTAAAAGTGTTATTGAGCCAAGCTAACCAATTAGCAGCATAACTAAGTATTTTTTACGTAGTCGGGTTATGAAGGGTAAGGCGTTTATTTGTGTTGTTAAAAAGAGCAATAACTCAATTCAAATTTTTAGCAAAACCCCTGATTATGAAAAAAATTGCCCCCTCTATCTTTATTATTCTATTTGTTTTACTGGCATTAGTCAATATTGCGTATTCGCAATGTGGGCCTGCCAACGCCATTTACGTAGCGCCTAACGGTACCGGTACGGGTACAGCCGCCAGCCCGGCCGGCCTGGAATCGGCCATAACTATGTACCGAAATAACCCTACGCGCAATCCGCTTATATTGCTGGAGGGCTTTTACTATCCGGGCAACACCCTTAAACTGCCCAGCGGCATTGCTATAGAGGGAGGTTATATAAACAGCAATGGCTCATGGCAAAAAAGCCCTACTGCAGTAAGTAACGTAAGGGTGTACAACCCGCAATTTCAGTTTGCTACCATAAATGATGGAGGGCAAAATTTTATGGTAGGGCATATCATTGGTATACAGCTAGACTCGGTAGAGAATATTAAGCTAACTGATTTTAACTTAGAAGTTGCTACCGGTCAGGGTGTGGCTATGAATAATCGTTGTGGCACTTCGGTATACGGTATACATGCCTATAAATCAAAAAATGTGCAGATAATGGGCATGAAGA
>DATGXP010000517.1:0-1786 GCA_035298845.1 Chitinophagales bacterium | reverse complement strand
AAGCCGTGATGCTTTACAGCGTAATTTTTAAAATCCTGTGCTTCTTTAATATTCATGGTTATTTATTTCGGTTGTAATAATGACGTTGTTTTTTGAGAAAAAAAAATCGGCTTCCACGTCTAATGTTGACGAAGAAAGCCGGTTTATATTTTTTAGGACGGTTTTAAGCGCCCCGAAATAGTAAAACTTAAGGTTTTTTGGATTATGCCGCGTTAGTTTGGTCTACCAAAGCCTTAAACTCATCCAGTGTAGTTGGCTTTTCGGTAAGGTTCACCTTGCTCTTAATATAGGTTAGCACCTTATCTTCCAACAGCTGCTCGCGTGTTTGCGACACTACCTTTTTATCGGCCAATTGCTTTTGCACAAATTGCTCAACCCAATCCTCACCTATGTTCTTTAACCCATAGCCATATAGCTGCTGAATCATGTTAGCACGCACACGGGCGGCAACCTCTTCGTTGGTTACTTCTATATTCTGCTCAGTTACAACTTTGCGTTGTACCAGGCTCCAGCGCAACGACTTAGAAAAACCAGGGTAATCCTGCTCTATCTCTTCAGCAGTTACAGGTTTTTCGTTGGTCATTTCTATCCAGCGCTTTAAAAATTCATCAGGCAGAGGGAAATCAGACTTCTCTAAAATAACCTTGTAAATGTCATTTACCAGGAAGCTATCAGTTTGTCCGTCAAAATACGCTTCCAGGTCGCTCTTTATATTTGCGCGCATCTCTTCTTCGGTCTTAGGGCCGTTTTCGCCGTAAACCTTTACAAAAAACTCTTCGTTGATAACTGCCGGCACCGAACGGGTAATGTTGTTAAGCGTAAGTTTAAACTGAGTGCCTACTTCATCCAGCTTGCTCAGGTCGTTCATGTTCAACACGTTCTTGGCAATGGCCTCGCGGTCGCGGTCCATCAATTCAAACACGTTGTATTCAAAGCTCTCCTGCTTTTTAAGCGGAAGCACCTTTGCCTTGGCATCGTCTTTCAACAAATCGGGTGTAAGGGTAGTAACAGTATTTTGTCCACCTTCTTTAGGGGTACCGTCTGCGTTTAATTCTTCTACGCTAAATGTAAGCACATCCGTTTCGCCTACTACTTCAGGGTATTCGTAAGTAGCAAAACGCTTGCGGATTCTGTCAATTTCTTCATCCAGCATCTTCTCTTCAGCCTGTATCTTATACTTGGTAAAGTTGCCGTTATCCAGGTAGCTAAGGTCAATATCCGGCGCCAGGGCCACTTCGTAAGAGAAATCAACATCCTTCAGGCTGTTAATATCAATATCCAGTTTCTGGTCTTTTGCCGGTATTGGAGATGCAATTATCTCCAGTTTATTATCGTTAATGTATTTGTAAACCTCATCGTTCAGCACTTTGTTAAGTTCTTCCACCAGCACGCTGTTACCATACATCTTCTTCACCATATCCAAAGGCACCATGCCCGGGCGGAAACCCTTAATAGAAACCTGCTTGGCAAGTGTCTTTATCTGTTTTTTTACGGCTGGTTCGTAATCTTCTTTAGCAAGGTTTACGCGCACCTTCTTAACAAGGCTGTCTGTTTTTTCTTCTGTAATGGTCATGAGAGAATTGTGTTAAAGTGTTAAGGTATTAAGGTGTTTATGTGGTTTTTAAGCCACATAAACACTTTAACCTAAATGGTGCGGGCGGAGGGACTTGAACCCCCATGCCTTGCGGCGCTAGATCCTAAGTCTAGTGCGTCTGCCAATTTCGCCACGCCCGCGCAGTCAATGAACATACCCTCTTTTGAAAGGGAGCGCAAATGTAGAAAATGT
>DATGXP010000516.1:0-4648 GCA_035298845.1 Chitinophagales bacterium | reverse complement strand
GCACAACGAATTTTTGAAGTGCTGGATGCGGAAGTAAAGATTTCGGAGAAGGCTACGGCTACCGAGATTAAAGAATTTAAGAGTGAGATAGAATTTAAAAATGTAGGATTCTCGTATCATAATTTCGACAACAAAAAGATCCTTCAAAACATAAATCTGAAAGTAGAGAAGGGTAGAATGATAGCGTTGATAGGGCAGTCGGGTGCCGGTAAAACCACCATGGCCGATTTGCTGCCGCGCTTTTATGATGTGAGCGAAGGGCAAATTCTGATAGATGGTAAAGATGTGCGCGATTATACGCTAAACAGTTTGCGTGGGTTGTTTGGTATGGTAAGCCAGGAGAGTATCCTGTTCAACGATTCGGTGTTTAACAACATTGCCTTTGGCATGGAAGACGCTACCCGCGAAAAGGTGATGGAGGCTGCTAAAATTGCCAACGCCCATGACTTTATAATGAAGCTGGAGAACGGCTACGACAGTACCATAGGCGACCGTGGCGGCAAGCTTAGCGGTGGTGAACGCCAACGATTGACTATAGCGCGCGCGGTGCTTAAAAATCCACCTATACTTATACTGGATGAGGCTACTTCTTCGCTGGACTCTAACAGCGAGCGACTGGTTCAAGATGCACTGACAAAGCTGATGAAGGGCAGAACGACCATTGTAATTGCACACCGCCTTAGCACCATACAATATGCTGATGAGATAATTGTGATGCAGGATGGAAATATATCAGAGCGTGGTAACCACATAGGCCTGATGGCTAAAAACGGCATGTATAAAAAACTGGTGGAGTTGCAGGCGTTTTAGAAAAACGGAATGTTGGAATATTGAATGAATGAATAGATTTGTAGTGTAACCCTCAAATCATTATTCATGTTTCCTATCAGCGGAGAGCAACTGGCCAACTTAATTCCACAGAAACATCCCTTTGTATTAATCAGTTCACTTAAAGAGGTGAACGAGAAAACATGTGTAACTACTTTTAGAATAAACAGCGACCATGTGCTGTGTGCAAACGGCAGATTAAGCCTTGCAGGGTTGCTTGAGAATATGGCTCAGTCTTCGGGCTGCAAATTGGGCTACGAAGATTTTATGGAAGGTAAGAAAGCCCGAGTTGGTTTTATTGGCGAGGTGCGCGATTTTCAGTTTACCCGCCTGCCGGCAGCCGGCGAAGAATTGGTTACCGAAATTACCATAGAGAATAAAGTGTTTGGGTCGGTAACTGTTATATCAGGAAAGGTAAATACCGGTGGGGAAGAAATAGCTTCGTGTAAAATGAAAGTGTTCTTTCAGGAGGAGCAGGCTTAAACTAAACCTTTTCTACCAGCATAAAACCATGCTGTGCGCCCTGGTAGTTGTTGTAAATAAGTATACGGTTAAATTCTGCAGAGCCGCTACGCTTAATAAAGTGCGCAGGCAATTTTTGATTTTGAAGAGCATAGTTTGACAGCCACAATGCCAACGCCGGCACTGTTTGAAATTCTCCAAATGCATGTTTAAAGCGGGCTATGGTTGTATCGGCGCTCATCAGGTTTTCGCTGGCGGTGTAATACTTCAATAAGCGGTTATCGCCGTTTTCGCCCTGCAAAAACAAGTCAATTTTACCTTCTACGTTATTCTTCTTTAAAAATGCTGCCAGCTGCTGCTGCACAAAATTTTCGTTGTGTGAACTTACCATCTTAAGGTCAACCAAACGTGCAGTTGCCCCTTCGATTTTGTTGTTTACTATAAACATGGCAGCGCCTTCGCCGGGCAAGGTACCTGTAGCGTCGCCTTTGTATAAATCTGCATTAGAAACCGGCTCGTTACGGTACCAACCCGCCAGTGAAACCAAGCGATGGTTCTTTTCCGATATCTCATCTACCCCACCAATCAGGTATGTGTTGTCAGGGTTTTCGCGTAGCAGCATGGCTGCATCCAGCGCCACGTTTTCAAATGCAAGGCCACGGTGTACGTGTGTGGCATTATAACCATGGTTAACGGTTATCATACCCATCATGCCAGCAATAGCGTTATAGGTGCTCTGCACAAAACTGGTTGGTGTAAGGCGGCCTTCTTCGTAATCATGTATCTGGTTAAGAAACATGATACTGTCCTCTATACCGCCATTGGCAGTACCAATCAGCATGCCATCTACTTTGTGTTTGCCCAGCAACTTCATACCGGTGCCTACACCCATGCGCAGGGCGCGGCCCATACGGCGCAGTTGCCCTAATGGCACATTCTCATACTTAGGCTCTATGGCGCTCACCAGGTTTTTCTCCGATGGCTTCAAATCCTCCAGGTCAACATCGTTGAATGTTGGCTGGTGACTGATGCAGGAAGATTGGTGAATGTAGAACATGAGTTAGTGAATGGTGAATAGTAAATAGGCAATATTAATTCGCTTTAGAAAATATTAAAGAACTACAGTTGCCTCCAAAACCAAATGAGTTGCTCATTACATGCTGCAGCTCTTTTTTCTGATAGACGGTAACCGGTGTAAGGCCTGTTGTTTCAATGGCATTTTCAAAACGCAGGCTTTGGTAAACTTCCTGATGCAATAAGTTAAGAATACAATAAACGGCCTCAATAGCACCAGCTGCACCAAGCGTGTGGCCTATGTTTGATTTAGTGCTGGCAAAAGCCGGAACGGTTTCAAACAGGCGTTTCATGGCTATACCTTCCTTTTCATCATTGTTTTCGGTAGCGGTGCCGTGGGCGTTTATAAAACCAATTTGTTCAGGATTTAATTTAGCTACTTCCAGTGCTTCTTTCATAGCCAGATAAGGGCCATCGCCGTTATCGGATAATGAGGAAGGATGGTAAGCATCGTTCGTATTGGCCCAGCCGCTTACTTCGGCATATATCTTTTTGCCCTGTGCATCTTCTTCACGCTCTAAAACTAAAAAGGCAGCGCCTTCGCCAAGGTTTAAACCGGAGCGGCCGGCATCGAAAGGTTTGCAGGGTGCGCCTGAAAGTATGTTGAGTGAATTAAACCCGTTAATGGTAAACTTAGCCAGCGAGTCGGTGCCGCCAACAATAGCGCGCCTGGCAAAACCATTGCGTATTAAACGCGCACCATAGGCAATAGCATTGGCCGATGATGAACAGGCAGTATTAAATGTATTGACAACACCATTAATACCATAGCGCTGCTGTATATACATATTTACCGAACCCAGGTTGTAGCTGCTGATATACTCCGAACCCACTTCATTTTTATTGGCATCCATGTATAGCTCATCGCTAAGGCACATGCCGCCGATGGTATTGCCATTGGCAAGGGCTGTATCATCCGAGCGCAGTTGTTCATCACTTAAGCCACTATCTGCCACCGCCTGCTGAAAAGCATGCAGCGCCAAAAGCGTAGTGCGGGTTACACCGGATTGGGTAACACCCAATTGCTTTTTAAAATCTTCGTTCGTAATTTTTATTTCGCCAAACGGTAACAGCGTGGCGTACCTGGTAGGAAAAAGCTCTAATTGTGATAGTCCATTGCGGCCCTCTTTCAGTGCCGTATGATTTTCGGCCACCGAATTTCCAATAGGGCTTATAATGCCTAATCCGGTAACTACTATCTTGCTCATTTTGGTTGTTCGGCGGCTTGCGCGGCGCGGCCTTTTTCTATAAAGGCCATCATGCTGTTAATGGTTTGCAAAATCTCGCGGCCGTCTTTTGGGTTCTCTATCTTAAGGCCATACTCACGCTCCATCATCACCACCATTTCGATAGAATCGATAGAGTCGAGACCCAATCCCTCGCGGAACATAGGCATGTCATCGGTTATCTCTTCCGGGGTAACGTGCAGCAGGTTCAAATACTTTATGATGTGTTGCTTAAGCTGTAACTTCTCTTGTTCCTTATCCATGGCGCAATAATATCAAATTATAAAGAAAAGCGGTGGAAAGCCGCGTAAATAGGGCGTTAAATACTTAAAAACAATACCTACAATAACCTCATCTTTCTCAGCCTCAATAAAGCCGCCACCTGCATTATGGCTATTACCACCAGTATAGGCAGTAATGAGCGAAGTACGTTACCTATGTAGCCGCCCTCTAAAAACAGGGTATTGAAGGCTTCCATACACCAGTGGAGGGGTGATATTTTCATTAACAAGTGCAGGGCCTCGGGCATGGCAAAGCTGGGTACGATGATGCCACCAATGGCAGCAAGTATTACTACCGATACAGCCCCAAAGCCAATGGCCTGCTCCATGCTTTTGGCGTAAACGCCTATTAATATGCCATAGCTAACCGCGCACCAACCGCAGGCCATAGATACCAATAGCAAACTGGTTAAGCTTTCGGGCAGCACCAGCTTAGGTAATCCAATATGCGGGAACAGGAAGATACCCAACGAGAAGATTACCAATACCTGCGCCAGAGTAACACCTAAGTAAGTCAACTGCTTGGCGAAAAGGTTGAGCAGAAAGCTGGTGGGCAGGGTTTTTAAACGGATAAAGCTGCCGCTAACTTTCTCTTTCACCACGTTAGTGCTTAGCGATACCACTATAAAGAACATGGCGAAGATTGTCCATGCAGGTACGTTGTGTTGGGTGGCATTAGGGGTTTTGCGGCTGCCATCTTTGGCGCTTGGCACCTGGGTAATCACCGATTTGTTATTGAGAATTTCCTGCTCCAGCGAGTCCGGTAGCTGTTTATCG
>DATGXP010000515.1:0-3603 GCA_035298845.1 Chitinophagales bacterium | reverse complement strand
ACCTACGCCGGACCATTACTATCCTATGTTGTATTCTCTGGGTTTGGTAGAGAATAGCGATGAGCTTTCTTTTTTCAACGATAAGGCAGTGGCCGGTTCGCTGACCATGACATCGTTTAAGGCGGGGTAACTACATCACCTGCTCAAACAAGCCGCTATACATTTGTAGAAAGCCCAGGCGGCTGCGTGATAAGTGTGGTTCCAGTGTCTCTGGCTTTACCTTGCCTTTTTGTTTCATTTTGGCTAAAGCACCTATGGTGTAAAAAAAGTGGTTGTAGTCGCAGTTATCGTAGGTGTAGTTTTTGCGGCGCAGGTACTTCATGTTTTTGTTGCTCTGCGAAATTGTTTGGTCATAATCGCCGGTTACTAAAAAATACAGGTTGTCTATCATACGCAGGAACACATCAGCGGTATCAGTCATGTCCTTTCGCTTTACGCTTTGCAGCTCGCGGATAATGTGCAGGGCTTCATCGTATTTCTTTTGGTAAAGCAGCAGCAGGGCTTTTATGCGCAAAGTCTCTAACCGGTAGTACAGCGAGGCGCTGCCATCCAGGTAAGCGCTCATGTGCTTATCCAAATGCTGCTCAAGCAATTTGTATTCGCGGCATACGGTTAAGATGCAGGCAAACATAATGACGTGGTAAAAATTGGTGGTCATGTGTTCGGGCAGCTTCTCAAACGATTCTATGTGTATGGCCAGTGCCTCTTTAAATTCTGACCGGTGGGCGTGTATGGTAGCCACCATGCCGTAAGCGCTGGCTAAGAAATTGTCGTCTTTGCCGGGTGCCCAATGGCGCGCCAGCTCCAATGCTTGTTTGGCATGTTCGAGTGCCTTGTTCTGGTCATCAGGAAAATCCTTCATGTAGCCGGCCATGCAAAAGTGGTAGTACGATTGCTCTGGCTTGCCCTGCTTATCGGGCAAAGGTGCTATGCGCTGTATGTTGGCCAATGCTTTGGGGGCATAGGCCAGGCTTTCTCCGTTTAAAAAATGGAATGCATTTTCTACATACACATACTTATACTCCAGCACCGTAGCCGAAAAGGGGTCCCCATCTTTAAGATATGGCTTTAGCTTATTGGCATATTGGCGCAGCATTTTTAAGTCGAGCTTATCAAAAGGCGTCCTTCTTAATCTCTCATAGGCTATCAGGTAAAAATCTTTCTGAACAGATTTATCCTTTTCGTTTTTTAGTTTGCGCTCCTGCAGGCCAATTTCGTGCAAAAGCACATCCGATAAACCTTTTTGCTGCAGCAAGAAAACAATCTCTTTAAAACTGCCATTAGTCAGTCTGTTGTAAATCTTCTCGGTTACTACCGAGCTTAACTTATCGAAATGCGATTTGCTGATGCCCAGGGATTCGGCCGATACCAGCGCGGGGTTTTTCTTTGTGCTTACCGATTGTAAAATAGCATCCAGCAGCTCGCGCTCGCGTGGGCTCCACTTAGCGCTGTTTAGCTTTTTTATCTCTTCTGCACTCAGCGTGCTTACCAAATCCGATACCTTGTTCAACGCACAATTATTTACACCCCGAAATAAACTACTTTCTATACTTAAACGAAGTTAAAGGGGATAAGTTTATGCACTTTGTGAAAGGTTTAAACTTGTAGAAGTTTTTAGTTTTAATAGTCTAATCTCAAACGATGTTGTAATGTATAACCATAAACGATTTAACTATAAAGCCTTGAAGTTTCTTAAAACGATGGCCCTGTCACTTTTGTTTCTTATTCCCACTATGCTGCTTGTGCAGGAAATGAAGGAGTGGTATACTCTTAAAAATGGAGTTATCATCTTTGCCACTGTTATTGAGCCACCTGCTAATTGTAATGTTAAAGGAGCTTCCTGCAAATTTGAGTACCGCGAAGAGTTTTTTTTCAAAACCAAAACCGCTAGTTGTGATACGCTTAAAGTAGGCGATTTAGTTGAGTTCCGACACAGTTCTGTTACAAATGAATTTGTTTATCCGCATTCCGAAGGCGTACACAAAATGGAATTATTTGCCGCGGTGTTTTTAGTGGTAGGAGGTATTTATTCTTTTATAAAACTTAAGCCGGTATTTCTACAATAACCCTGGCACCACCCCCTTCCTCTCCTTCGGATAATCTTTAAACTTTTGTAAGTACCATTTGTGGTGGTCAAGAGCGCGTGGTAGAAGGTTTACTATCGTCCAGAAGGGGAAGCTGTAACCCGGCAGAGAGTTAATCATAATGCCAAAGCCAATCCACTCTACCATTTCGCCAAACAGGTTGGGGCAGCTGATGTAATTAAACAAAAAACCTTGAGGGATTTTGTAGCCCGTCTCGCCCGGCTTGCGCAGGTTGATAAGCATGAAATCACTTTTTACATTGATGAACACGCCGCTTATAAAGATGATAAAGCCAAGGATAAAAGGCAAGGAAAAGAAATAGCTATCATCGTAGTTGCCGCCCAGGTTGCCCAGGTAGTAACCGAGTATAAACGTGTTGCAGATATTAAACCCTATAGCCGAACCGGTAATTACCAGCGGCATCTTTTTGCCTTTGGTGTTGGTAAGAAAAGGAAATACATACGACCGGTATATATAGTGCGCCATGTATAAACCATAAAAGAAATAACTGGTGTTTGTCTTTTGTAAAGAACCGGCCCAGAACCAAATACTGATAAGGATAGGAGCGAAGCCCTCCATCAGCATCCAGCCCAGTTGGTTGGGTATCATCGGGCCCCAGGTTTCTACCGTGTGGCGGCCGTAGGGTGCAGTTTTGCGCAGCAGAACAAGAAAGGTAATAACACCAACAGCAAGCCAGGTGTAAAGTATATAGGTGTAAGTTTCTATGGTCATGTTAATTGGAATAATGGAATGTTGGATTAATGGATGGATTATAGTTTCCGGTATTCCATCTATCCGTCATTCCGGTTTTAAATTGTCAATCCTCCATCTACACTTATTACCGTGCCTGATACAAAGGCCGCTTCATCACTCGCTAAAAAGGCATAGGCATTAGCTACATCCTCAGCCGTACCTAATCGCTTCAAGGGCACTTTTTCTTTCATCATATCTATTACTTTTTCGGGTATGGTAGCTATCATATCCGTAGCTATAAAACCCGGCGCTACTGCATTTACGGTTATGTTGTTTTTGCCCAGCTCGCGCGCCCAGGTTTTGGTAAGGCCTATTACACCGGCCTTGGTGGCAGCGTAGTTGGTTTGTCCGTAATTGCCATACAGCCCTACTATAGATGATGTATTGATAATGCGCCCGTAGTTGTTTTTAATCATAACGGGCGATATAGCCTTGGTGCAGTTAAACACCCCGCTAAGGTTAACATCCATTACCTGCTGCCATTGTTCAAACGTCATTTTTTGCAGCGATGCATCGCGGGTAATGCCGGCATTGTTTACCAATATATCTATACGGCCGTGCTGCTCCAGTATCACCTTTACCGATGTTTCTATATCCTCTACATTAGTAGTATTTACTTTGTGGTAGGTTACATTAGGGGGCAGGTTGCCGGCGGGTTCTTTCACATCCCATATTATTACCGTGGCGCCCTGTGCGGCAAACTTTTCGGCGGCTGCGCGGCCTATGCCGGCAGCGCCGCCGGTAATTACCGCTACTTTGTTTTCAA
>DATGXP010000514.1:0-4931 GCA_035298845.1 Chitinophagales bacterium | reverse complement strand
CATCAGTGTGTACAAATTGTATAACACGCATTTCTTGTATCTCCTGCGCAGAATACCCCGAGACTGTTTCAAAATTTTTATTCCAGCGCAATAGCCTTCCGTTAAAATCGGCCAGATAAAAAATGCCCGGCAAGCTATTGATTATTGATGCCGAAAGGTTCCTTTCTGTCACAATTTCCCGTTCAGCTTTCTTTCGCTCAGTAATATCGATTCCCATACCAATAAGATAGTCAGAACCATCTAATCGGGTTAAATGCCCATTGAAAAAGTAATCCAACTTGCGTCCATCTTTAGTAGAAAAAGGAGCCTCAACCTCTGCCTTACCCTCAGTAAATACTGCTGCAATTTTTGAAGAGAGAAGCTCCTTTTCATCCCCCTGAAAAAAATCTAGAGGATGCATTGCTTGGATTTCCTGAGCGGTATAGCCTGTAACTAATTCAAAATTCCGATTCCACTTTAAAAATTTGCCATTGCTATCATACAAATAAAAAACACCAGGCAAGCTGTTAATAATAGACTCCGACAAGTTCTTTTCCCGCAAAATTTCCTGTTGGGCCTTAATGCGCCCGGTTATGTCATGATAATTAAACACTACTGCGTTTACACTTTTATCATTAAGCAGGTTAGTATAAGTCCCCTCTATCCATGTATACTTACCGTTTTTGTGTCTAAACCTATGCATACGCGTTGCGGATGCTCCTGGCTTAGCGCACAGGTTATCAAAAAAATCACTATCTGCTTGCTGGTCATCTGGGTAAATAAGAGCTAAACTATCTACACCCTCCAGTTCATTTGCGACATAGCCACTTATAACAGTTGTAGATGGGCTTTGATAAATAATTTTACCACTCCTATTAATTAGCACTATAGCATCAGAACTTTTTTCAATTAACGCACGATAATACTGCTCACTGGCAGCTAACTGCGTTGTTTTTTGCCTCACCAGTTCATTAAGCTTAGCAGGCTGTCGGGCCATAAACCAGGCAAACAGGCCGCCCGTAAGCGACAAGATAAAACCCAATAAAGAAAATGCAGCAGCTGTATAAAAAGCAGGTCCACTTTTACGCATAACATAAAGTCTCCATTCGGCATTTGGTATTTGCACGGGCACCGAGCGTGCGTTTTCCGTTTTTCGGGTTGACGATAAAAAAAATTCTTGCGTGTTATCTGCATTTACACGGGAGAGCTGATAAGAAAAAATGCCAACTCCGGTTGTATCGATACCGGCACCCTGCAGAAATGTACCTAACCTTATAATAACCGCAGAAAATCCATAGAACGCGCCATCTTTATACAAAGGCTGGCGTCCAACTATGCCCACCCCTCCTTGTTTTAGTGGTATAGGGCCGGCCCAAAAAAAGTTACCCGACTCGATAGCGGTAAATGCTCCGCTGTTTCGCACCGAATCCTTCAATATATTGTAACCAATAACAGCTTCGTTGCCCTTTAAAGGATAGGTATGCGTAATAACCCCACCCTGCACTAACTGAACGGCATCTGCAAATTTATTGGACCTTAACAAGGTAGCTCCAACACTGTCAAAATCGGTTGGTACTCCATATTTTTCTACAATGAAGCCTAAAGTTTGAGCAGTGGCCAAATTATAGCTTAATACTGTTTGAATCCGTTCTTCGGCAGCGTTGGCCTCATTATTCAATTCTGCCATTTCTGCGTCTCGTAAATGCAGGTAGCGGCCATAGGAAAGATATTGTGTGAGTCCCATTAAAACCAAAAACATTACAACCCCAATAAAAGGAGGAGATGTAACCATTTTTTGTAGGGTAGAACGGCTCATAGGTAAACAATAGTCGCTCTAAAGGTATTTCTTATTTTAACAACCAAAGGTCTGCGGGTATTTTTTTTCCCACAGGCACTTATAATACCGGAATACCTATAGCATTAAAGCAAAACCGCCTGCCAAAGCAAAGCGGTTAGAAAGAAGTAAAAAAGGGGTGTAGAATTGTAAATAGCTTACAATACCTGTAGTTTTTTGCTTATTGAGTGAGCTTTACCATCAGCATCGATATACTGAAGATTGATAAAATACATACCAGCCGTGTATTGTGAAATATCCATTTGCTCAGATACCTTTCCGTTATCATAATTACCTGCAAATAGTTCCGAAATTTTTTCCCCAATTGCATTGGTAAGGCTCACAGACATTTTACCTGCACCGGCCATTTGAAAGCTGAATGAAACCAAACCCGCAGCCGGATTAGGATAAACATCCATTGTAGCTGTTTCGGCTACAACGGTAGATTTTGCCGTCGATAAAGAAGTAGCACGAAGAGTTAGCTCCCCGGTAGAAGCGCTCAGGCGCTTGCTGGCTTTAACTGTTACGCTTGCTGCACTTGTCATAGACACAGGGCTCAATGATTGGGCAGAAACCAACTGTGAAAACAGTATTACAGTGAAGATGGTTATAAGTTTTGTCATAGCTTGTGCGTTTGATAATAATATAGCTTGCCGCGCAAGTGTTGTCAAGTGTCATTTTTAGAACTCTACTTACTTTTTAACCAATGAAAAGACCTAGCTTGTGCAAATCAAGCTTACTTATGTATACAAGCATCTTTTTTAAACTGTGTGTTGTAACAAAACGACAAAAAAAATCCTTCGCCCGGTTCAGGGGCAAAGGATTTTCTGTCATTTCAACTATGTAATAAAAATTAAGACAGATATTTAAAATTGAAGTTTGGTTTTAACTTAAGCAGCGATTCGTAAATAAGTGTTACCACGTTTTCCAAATCTTCTATAGCAACTAATTCAACGGTAGTATGCATATAGCGCAACGGCAAAGATATTAGGGCAGAGGGAATGCCGCCCTTTGCATAAGCAAAAGCATCGGTATCGGTACCAGTAGCGCGCGAAGCTGCATCCATTTGGTAAGGCACCTTTTTCTCTTTAGCAGTTTCAATAATAAAATCGAGAAGCTTATTATGTACGGCGGGGCCTACAGTAAGCACCGGGCCTTTACCGGAAGCAAAATCACCCTCTATTATTTTGTCAATCATAGGTGTGGTAGTGTCATGGCACACATCAGTGATAATAGCGCAATCGGGGTGTATTGTTTCGGCTATCATTTCGGCTCCGCGAAGGCCAACTTCCTCTTGCACCGAATTTACAATATACAATGCAAAAGGGAGTTTCTTGTTGTTCTCCTTTAGCATCCGGGCCACTTTGGCAATAATAAATCCCCCAGCCCTGTTATCAAGTGCTCGTCCTCCAAAATATCGCTCGTTTAATACAAAAAAATCATCTTGATAGGTAATAACACAACCCACATGAATGCCCTTATCTTCCACTTCTTTTTTGGAGATACAGCCCAAATCAAGAAAAATATTCTTTAGCTCCGGCGATTGCTCTTTGCTGTCCCGACGGGTATGGATGGCAGGCCATCCAAATACAGCTGGCACTTTCCGTCCATCCCGGGTGTGTATCCAAACTCTTTTCGATGGCGCAATCTGGTGGTCGCTACCACCATTGCGCTTAACGTAAATTAAACCTTCGGGAGTAATATACGATACAAACCAGCTAATCTCGTCAGCGTGGGCCTCTATTACCACCTTAAACTTAGCTGTATGGTTTACTACGCCGTATACGGTACCATAACTATCAACCTGGTGGGTATCAATGGCCGGCTTAATGTAATTAAGCCATAATTTCTGCCCTTCCGCTTCGAAACCAGTAGGGGAAGCATTGTTGATGTATGCTTCAAAAAACTTCCTGTCTTCTTCAGTCAAAATACTTTTCTTTTTTACTACCGGTTTCTTTTTGGTTGCCATGAGCTTAAAATTGATAAAAAAATTTATGGGCAAGAATAGGTATTCTATTTAAAAGAAGAAATACCAAATTTGCAACATTCTAACTAATACTGCATGCTACAAAAACTGTTACATTTTACCCTGATTATATTTTTAGCACTGTTTAGCATGTCGTTAGGCGGGGCCAACCCGGCAGAAGTATTTGCACACTATGCAGCGGCTATTAAAAACAAACGCGGCACCCAGTATTTCGCCGTGATCAAGGTAATTGACATTAACCGGGGCACTGCCCGCGAGATTTGTGCACCCGGCAGTTTTATTCGCAGTGCCCTGCATAAAGAGTTGAAATATGACTACGATGATCAATCCGTAGCAATGGTAGAGCACATGGCTTTAATGAGTCTCGACCGGGTGTTTGAATTCAAAAACACTGAAGCAATTGCGCTGTTAGGGAGCGAGCAGTACACAGAAATGGAATTAGTGGCTTTTGAAAAGCAGGTTGACATTAAAAGCCTGGCCAGGCAAATAAGGAGCTGGGGTACCTGGCGTATGGAGTTTAAAGACGATAAACAAATGCTACTATACGCCCATGCGCTTTTTAATCAGGGTATACTTACAGGCGAAGACAGCAAACAGTTGGGCACGCTGTTTTATGTTAAATAACCCCCCATAAAGATAAAAGCGTATGAACAATCCTTACCCCGATTATCCATACGCTTGATATTTGCCATAACGCAAAATTATTTTTTGCTCAGCCTAACTACGGGCACTATCATTTCTTCCAGCGATATACCTCCATGCTGAAAAGTGTTTTTATAAAAGTTTACAAAGTGGTTGTAGTTATTAGGGTAAACCAGAAATTTATCCTCTTTAGCAAAAATATAAGTTGAACTTAGACGAGACTTGGGCAATCCAATCTCTTCGGGCACCTTTACCGCATACACGTCCTTATCATCATAGTTAAGGTTCTTTCCGGTTTTGTAGCGTATGTTGGTAGTAGTTTCACGGTCGCCAATGCAGCGGCTGGGGTCCTGCACACGAACTGTACCGTGGTCGGTAGTTATCAGCAGATTAACGTCCTTATCCGCCAGTTTTTTCAAGGCGTTTAGGAGCGGCGAATGATCAAACCACGATACGGCAATAGAGCGGTAGGCTGCTTCATCGCTGGCC